>CALKYK010000157.1 GCA_938003715.1 uncultured Gammaproteobacteria bacterium | reverse complement strand
CAAGGCGCACGGCACGCGCTATTTCCGGCCGAGCCCGCGGGTGCTGATCTGCGTTCCTTACGGCTCGACCCAGGTCGAGCGACGAGCCATTCGCGAATCCGCCGAAGGCGCCGGCGCGCGCAAGGTGCACCTGATTCCCGAGCCGATGGCCGCGGCGATCGGCGCCGGCATGCCGGTGCACGAAGCACGCGGCTCGATGGTGCTCGACATCGGCGGCGGCACCTCGGAGGTCGCGGTCATATCGCTGACCGGCATCGTGTACGCCGCATCGGTACGCATCGGCGGCGACCGCTTCGATGAAGCGATCACGAATTACGTTCGCCGCAACTACGGCATCCTGATCGGAGAAGCCACCGCAGAGCGCATCAAGCACGAAATCGGCTCTGCGTTCCCCGGTCAGGAGGTGCGCGAAATCTCCGTGAAGGGCCGCAATCTTTCCGAAGGCGTGCCGCGCAGTTTCACGCTGAACTCGAATGAGATCCTCGAAGCACTGCAGGAACCGCTGCAGGGCATCGTCGGCGCCGTCAAGGAAGCGCTGGAACAGACGCCGCCCGAACTCGGCGCGGACGTCGCCGATCGCGGCATCGTGCTGACGGGAGGCGGTGCACTGCTGCGCGACATCGACAAGCTGCTGATGGAAGAAACCGGCTTGCCGGTAGTCATCGCCGACGATCCGCTGACCTGCGTCGCGCGCGGTGGCGGCCGGGTGATCGAACTGATCGACGAGCACGGACCGGCAGTCTTCGGCCTCGAATAATAATAACGATAGAGACGGCAACCATTATGCGAACAGACCACGCTGATGGCCGCCGCACAATCTGACAAGCAGTACCGCTCCCCCTACTCTCCCGCGCTCGGCCTACGCTTCCTGCTGCTCGCGGGCCTGTCGATTGCACTGCTCGTCATCGACTATCGCGACAATCATCTCGACGCTGCACGCAAGGCGATCGGCGCGGCGGTGTACCCGCTGCGTGTCGTCGTCGATGCACCGGTGTCGACGTGGCAGTGGATCCGCGAATCGACCGCGACGCGAAACGACCTTCAGCTCGAGAACAGTCGGCTGCACGCCGAGCGCCTGCTGACCCAGGCCCGCCTGCAGCGATTCGCGTCGCTGGAGGCGGAAAACGCGCGCCTGCGGGCGTTGCTCGAAGCGCGAGAGCGTGTGCGCGAACGCGTACGGGTCGGGGAAATCCTGTCCGTCAGTGCGAACCCGTTCCGGCACCTGCTGGTTGTCGACAAAGGAACCAACGACGGCGTCTACGACGGCCAGGCGATCATCGATGCTGCCGGCGTCATTGGCCAGGTCATCGAGGCCGACGTGCTGTCGTCCCAGTGCCTTTTGATCAGCGATCCCGGTCACGACCTGCCGGTGGAGGTGAACCGCAACGGTCTGCGCACGATCGCACGCGGCACCGGCGAATACGACCGCCTGGACCTTCCGTTTCTGCCGAACAACGCCGACATCGAGCCCGGCGACCTGCTCGTGACCTCCGGCCTTGGCGGCGCGTTTCCCGCCGGCTACCCGGTCGCCGTGGTGCAGAACGTCACGCGCGTGCCGCAGGAGCCGTTCGCGTCGGTGTCCGCTCGGCCCGTCGCGGCGCTGAACCAGGTTCGCGAAGTGATGCTCATCTGGCCCGTCGAGGAGGCGGGTGAAACGGAAGCGGACGGTGCCGGCGACGCAGGCGGTCCGGCGAGCGATGACATGGAACCGGCCGCACCGGACGAAAACGCGCCGGGCGCCGACAACGATGAGTAACCGCCAGATCAACCGGCAGGTGCCGATCGTGATGAGCATCATCATCGCGCTGATGCTCGCGATCGCGCCGATGCCGGACTGGGCCATTGCCTTTCGGCCCGATTGGGTCACGCTGACACTTATATATTGGGCGATGAGCATGCCGCGCTACTACAGCGTCGGCAGCGCCTGGATCGTCGGCGTCATCCTGGACGTCGCACAGGGCACGCTGCTCGGCCAGCACGCGCTCGCGCTGACGCTCATCATCTACATCAGCGTGAAGTTTCACCTGCAGATGCGGCAGTTCCCGCTTTTGCAGATGACGACGACGGTGTTCGCGATGCTGGCGCTGTACCAGTTCATCCTGTTCTGGATCAACGGCGTCGCCGGCATCACGTCACCGGCGATCATGTACTGGGGACCGGTCCTGACCGGAACCCTTTTGTGGCCGCCGCTGTCGCTGTTACTGACGAATGTGCGTCATCGCGCGCGCCGCTGAACGGAATCGACGATGAGCCTGTTTGCTCCCATCAAGGACCATCACTCGGAACAGCGACTGTTCGTGTCGCGCGTGATCCTGTCCTCGGTGATCAGCTTCGTGCTGCTGGGGCTCGTCATTGCTCGCCTCGTGCAGCTGCAGATTTTCGATCACGAACTGTTCGCGGAAAAATCCCAGGGCAATCGCGTGCGTATCGAAGCGGTTCCGCCCACGCGCGGCCTGATTTTCGACCGGCGTGGCAAGGTGCTCGCCGAAAACCTGCCTGCCTACCAGCTCGAGCTGATTCCGGAGCAGGTACCGGATCTCGACGACACGCTGCAGCGGCTCGCAAGGCTCGGGCTGATACGCGACGAGGACATTCCGCGCTTCAACGGGCTGAGCCAGACCGGGCCCCGCTTCAAGCCGATCACGCTGCGCTTTCGCCTGACGGAAGACGAGATCGCGAACTTTGCCATCCAGCGACCGCGGTTTCCCGGCGTCGACCTGCAGCCGCGGCTGGTGCGGCAGTATCCGGACGGGGAACTCGTCGCGCACGCGGTCGGCTACGTCGGCGCGCTGTCGACCGCCGACCTCGAAAGGCTCGACAGGGCCGCTTATGCCGGCACTTCGCACACCGGCAAGACCGGCGTCGAACACTTCAACGAGGATTTGCTGCACGGCGAAGTCGGATTTCGCCAGGTGGTGACCAATGCGCTCGGCCGCCAGCTGCCGGCCGAGACCCGCGACTTTTCTGAATCGCTGCCGGAATCCGAAGCGCCGCAGCCCGGCCACAACCTGTACCTGAGCCTCGATCTCGACGTGCAGCGCGTCGCGAGCGAGGCGCTGGCCGGACGCCGTGGTGCCGTCGTTGCGGTCGACCCGACCAACGGCGAAATTCTGGCGCTGGTCAGTTCGCCATCCTTCGACCCGAACGCGTTCGCGACCGGCATGAGCCCGAGCGAATTCAACGCGCTGCAGGGCGACGAGGACCGCCCGCTCTTCAACCGCGCCGTGCGCGGCAGCTATCCGCCCGGTTCGACGATCAAACCGATGCTGGCGCTGGCAGCACTCGAGGTCGGCGCGACGAACCTGACCCGGCGCACCGTCTGCATCGGCTACTACAGCCTGCCCGGCAGCACCCACCGTTACCGCGACTGGCGCCCCGAAGGCCATGGCGAAGTTGACCTGCACGACGCGATCGCGCAGTCCTGCGACGTGTATTTCTACGAGATCAGCCGCGATATCGGCATCGACAACATGCACGACTACCTGCTGCAGTTCGGTCTCGGCCGCAACACCGGCCTGGACGTCGACGGCGAATCTGTCGGGCTGGTGCCGTCGCGCGAGTGGAAGCGCCGCGCATTTCGCGAGCGCGCCGACCAGGTCTGGTTCCCCGGGGAAACGATCATCGCTTCCATCGGCCAGGGCTACATGCTGGCAACGCCGCTGCAGCTCGCGAACGCCGCGGCCACGCTCGCGATGCGAGGCAAGCGCTTCAAGCCGCACCTGGTTGCAGCCTTCGAGGATCCGCTTTCCGGCAAGCGCACGCTGATGGCGCCGGAGCCGCTGCCGAGCGTGCAGATCGACAACGAGTTCCACTGGGACAGCATCATCGCAGCCATGAACGACGTGTTGCAGAGCGAAACCGGCCCGGGCTCGGCTGGCCATACCGGATGGCCGGCAATAGCGGCACGGCGCAGGTGTTCTCGGTCGGCCAGGAGGAAGAGTACGACGAGGAGGAAGTGGACGAGCGACTGCGCGACCACGCGCTGTTCATTGCGTTCGCGCCGCTGGACGAACCGCGCATTGCGGTCAGCGTGATTGTCGAGAACGGCTCCAGCGGCAGTCGGGTCGCCGCGCCGATCGCCCGTGCGGTCATGGATCAGTACCTCGGGTACGGTGACGATGCTGTTCAGTGACACGCCGCGGCTGTTCGAACGCAATACGCGACCGATGAGCGCGGTGGCACGGCTGCTCAAGCGATTCTATCTCGACGGCCCGCTGCTCGGTGGCCTGCTGGTGATCGGCGCGCTCGGCCTCGTCGTCCTTTACTCGGCGGTGTCGCAGAACATGGACCTGTGGCTGCAGCAGTGCGTGCGGCTTTTCGTCGCGCTGGTCGTGATGCTGGTCGTCGCGCAGCTGCCGCCCGACCTGATGCGGCGCTGGACGCCGTGGGGCTACCTGCTCGGCCTCGTACTCCTGGTGATGGTGCTGGCCGCCGGCGAGGTCGGACAGGGTGCGCAGCGCTGGCTGGACATCGGCATCCGCTTTCAGCCGTCCGAAATCATGAAGCTCGCGGTGCCGATGATGGCCGCCTGGTACCTGCACGAACGACAGTTGCCGCCGAAGATCTCGGATCTGCTGGTGATCGCGGTCCTGATCGTCGTGCCGACGGTGCTGATCGCCCGCCAGCCCGACCTCGGCACGGCGCTCCTGATCGCAATGGCCGGCGTCCTCGTGGTCGTGCTGGCCGGCATGTCGATCCGCCTGATGCTCGGGCTTTGCGTCGCGTCGGTACCGGGCGCGTACCTGCTGTGGCAGTTCATGCAGGACTACCAGCGCCAGCGCGTGCTGACCCTGCTCGACCCGGACAGCGACCCGCTCGGCGCCGGCTACAACATCATCCAGTCGAAGATCGCGATCGGCTCCGGCGGCCTGTTCGGCAAGGGCTGGACGAACGGCAGCCAGGCGCAGCTCGAGTTTCTGCCGGAGCGGGATACCGACTTCATTTTCGCCGTGATGGGGGAGGAATTCGGGCTGCTCGGCGTACTGAGCCTGCTCGGCATGTACCTGTTCGTCGTCGGCCGCGGCCTGTACATCGCGATCCAGGCAAGGGATACGTTTTCCCGGCTGCTGGCGGGCAGCATCAGCCTGACGTTTTTCGTCTACGTCTTCGTCAATACCGCGATGGTCACCGGCCTGGTGCCGGTGGTCGGCATCCCGCTGCCGCTGGTCAGCTACGGTGGCACGTCGATGGTGACGCTCATGGCCGGTTTCGGTATTCTGATGTCGATACACCGCCACCGCAAATTGTTGCCACACTGATGAGTGACGTCTTGGGCAAAAGGATTTTCGTCACGATCGTCATCGGCCTGCACGCCTCGCTCGCGTCGGCAATCGATACCGATCGCGCCGACGTGCGTGCATTCATCGACGAGATGGTCGAGAAGCACGATTACGATCGCGGCACGCTGGTCACCATGCTGGGCGATGCCGAAATCAAATCCAACATCATAGAAGCCATCAGCCGCCCGGCTGAGCGCACGCTGGCGTGGCACGAATACCGCGACATATTCCTGAAGCCCGAGCGCATACGCGCCGGCGCCGATTTCTGGCGCGAACACCAGGCGGAACTCGAACGCATCAGTAGTGCGACCGGAGTGTCGATCGAGATTCTCGTCGGCATCATCGGCGTTGAAACCTATTTCGGCCGAATAACCGGCAGCTACCGGGTTCTCGACGCGCTGTCGACGCTCGCCTTCGACTATCCGCCCCGGGCGCGATTTTTCCGCCGCGAACTCGAGCAGTTCCTGCTGCTGGTCCGTGAAGAGGGTATGGAGGCCGGCACCGCAACCGGTTCGTATGCGGGTGCGATGGGCCGGCCGCAGTTCATGCCGTCAAGCTACCGCGCATACGCGGTCGATTCCAGCGACGACGGCAAGCGTGACATCTGGAGCAACTGGTCGGACGTGATCGGCAGCGTCGCCAACTATTTCGTCGAGCATGGCTGGCGACCGGGCCAGCCGGTGGTTGCCCCCGCGACACTCGGCTCGCAGTGGCGCGGCCCCACGCCGGACAACACGCTGACGCCCGAGGAAACGGTCACGTCGTTGTCGCACCAGGGCGTATTGTTTTCGACCGACCAGCCCGGCGACCGCAAGAGCCAGCTTTTGACGCTCGACGGTG
>CALKYK010000156.1 GCA_938003715.1 uncultured Gammaproteobacteria bacterium | reverse complement strand
CTTCGTAACGATTCCTGCTTTCCCTGTTTTCATCGTTTTGCTCCTTGCGAAGTGATTTCATGCCTGTCTGCGGGTACAACGGCCGTCCGCGACCGGGGTTGACGTCGGGCGCCGGATTTTTTCGCGTTATGTCCAATTGGCCGTTGCCAGCCGCTTCTGGCAAGCTTCCGGCTGGCAACGCGTAAGGATTTCCGGATGGCGCTGGCGGACGGCGGCCTGACCCGAGAGCGCATCGATGCGCTGTTTCGACACCATCGCGTCCGCGTGATGCTCGCCATCACGCTCGGCTACGGCTTCATCTATACCTGCCGGCTCGGTCTCTCCATCGTCAAGTCGCCGCTGATCGACGAGGGAATCTTCAGCGTCGAGGAACTGGGTATGATCGGCGCCGCGCTGTTCTACAGCTACGGCTTCGGCAAGTTCTGCAACGGCTTTCTCTCGGATTACTTCTCGCCGCGGCTGTTTTTCTCGCTCAGCATCTTCCTCTCCGCCGTCATCAACCTGTTCATGGGCTTTTCGACGTTCCTGTGGCTGTCGATCGTGCTGTGGGCGCTGAACGGCTGGTTCCAGGGCATGGCGGCACCGTCCGCCGTGATCTCGATCACGCAATGGTTCAGCCTGCACGAGCGCGGCCGGCGTTACGGCCTGTGGAGCGCCTCGCACTCGATCGGCGAAGGCATCACGTTCTACGTCATCGCGAACATCGTGGCCGTCACCAGCTGGCACTACGGCTACATCGTGCCGGGCGTCATCTGCCTGGGCGTCGCGGTCTGGGTTTACGCATTCCTGCAGAATGAACCGAAGTCGCTCGGCCTGCCGACGATTCACGAATGGACGGGCGAGCCGACGGAAGCGAAGTCCGACCGGCCGACCTGGCAGACGCAGAAAATCGTGTTCGGCATCGGCGCAATGTGGGTGGTCGCGCTATCCAGCGGGCTCATGTACATCACGCGCTACGCGATCAACAGCTGGGGCATCCTGTACCTGGAAAAAGTGCGCGACTACTCGCTGGGCGAAGCCGGGTTCTTCATGGCGGTCAATACGGTGGCCGGCATCGTCGGCTCGATCGCGTACGGCTACCTGTCGGACAAGGTGTTCGATGCGCGGCGTCCGCCGGCAAACCTCGTGTTCGCGCTCGTGGAGATCGTCGCACTGCTCGTGATCTTCTACGGGCCGGACAACGGCCTGGTCCTTGCTCTCGCCTTCGCGCTGTATGGCGCCGCGCTGTCCGGGCTGATCGCCTCGATCGGCGGACTGTTCGGCGTCGATATTGCGCCCCGCGGCGCGACGGGGGCGGCGATGGGCTTCGTCGGCATATTCAGCTATCTCGGCGCGGGCACGCAGGACCTGATCAGCGGCACGCTGATCGCGAGCGGGGTCAGCGTCGTGGACAGCGTGGAAGTTTACGATTTCGATGCCGCGATCCTGTTCTGGGTCGGCTCCTCCGTCGTCTCAATGCTGCTGGCAGCGGCGCTCTGGAACACGAAGATCCGCGACTGAGCGGCGGCTGCGATGCGAGACGACGTCGATGTGCTGCTGTTCGACCTCGGTGGCGTACTGCTCGAACTCAACGATCCGGCGGCGACTTTCGGCATCGACGGCGATGTCGACACGTACCATCGCCGTTGGCTTACTTCGCCAGCCGTGCTCGAATTCGAGCGCGTCGCCATCGACCCGCAGCAGTTCGCTGCGCGCGTCATCAGGGAAGCCGGCCTGCCCTATCCCGCCGACGCTTTTCTCGAGCGTTTCAATGCCTGGCCCGGCGCGCTGTTCGACGGCGCGCTGCCGCTGCTCGACGAACTCGGGCGGCACTTCAGGCTCGCGCTCCTTTCCAACACGAACACGTCGCACTGGCACGCGGACGGCGTTTCAGATCGGCTCGAGCCGCGTTTCGAACACCTGTTCCTGTCTTACGAAACGGGCCTGCTGAAACCCGATGAGGATGCATTCGCACATGTCGTGTCGACGCTCGGCGCAGCGCCGGACACGATCCTGTTTTTCGACGACAGTGCACTG
Organism: uncultured Gammaproteobacteria bacterium; assembly: GCA_938003715.1. Lineage (GTDB taxonomy): Bacteria > Pseudomonadota > Gammaproteobacteria > Steroidobacterales > Woeseiaceae > SZUA-117. Next base: position 11,769 of record CALKYK010000156.1, on the reverse strand, counting down.
AACGTCGAATCCGCCCGTCGTTGTGGGCTGCAGGCCGAGCGGGTCCTCGGTCCGGCAGACGTGCGGCACATACTCAACGTCGCTTGCGGCTGACGGCCGTATCACCGGCACAAAAAAAAGCGGCGTGAGTACACACGCCGCTTTTTTTGTCAGGACTGCGGGATTCAGACTTCTACGGTCTTCGCCCCGTCGGCCGCCCGGCCGACCGCCTTGATCCCGTTGTCACGCGCCGATTCGGACTCGTAATTCTCGCTGGTGCCGATAACCTGGTGGTTGCCCGACTTCAGGTTGAAGCGGAACTTGCCCGACTTCGTCGTCACTTTCTCGAAGCGGTCCGGGTTGGAAGCATTACGCTTGACCGACTCGATGCCGTTCGCGCAACCGCCCTTGTCCTTGTAGCCCTCACTGACCAGGACGGTCTCGCCGTTACCGGCCTTCAGGCGAAAACGGTGCTCGCCGGCCTTGTCTTTATAGACTTCGAATTTTCCTGCCATGATCTTATTACTCCGGTTGTGGACAGAGCCGGTCGGCGTCAGTCCTTCAGTACGAACGTGACGATCATCGTCACGCGGTATTCCTCGACTTCACCGTCATCGACGATGACCTTCTGTTCCTTGACCCAGGCGCCCTGCACGTTGTCGATGGTCTTTGAAAAGCGCTTGATTCCGGAACGGACCGCGTCCTCGAAGCTTTTCTTCGACGACGCCGTGATTTCACTGCTCTTGGCAACGCTCACTGCGTGATCTCCTCGTTATCGTCACAACCGGCAACAGCAGGCCCGCAGGGCCTGCCGTTTGCCCGATTGCTCAGTTAAAGCGTGGGTTTGCGGACTGTATTTTTATTGAGGGCCGCGGCGCCAGGCGCCGCCAGCCGCTCGATGGGCGCGTAACCTACCGTTGATCGAGTTTCGCTTCAAGTTCCGCGATTTTTTTCTGCTGTTCCTGGACCACGCGCGTCAGCACCGCAACAATGTCCATGGGGCTCAGCCCCTTGCGATCCGCGGTTGCTACAAGGTCCGGCACGTCTTCGGCAATAAAGCCCACATACTCCTCGCCGCCGTCATTCGAATAGCGGAAGCGCACGGGTTCCAGCGCCGCAAGCGTCTCAAGCGCCGCCTCGGGGCTGAGTGCTTCGACGTCTTCCTTCACGTCCCGCGACGCGCTGTTCGTGAAGACGCCGCCGGCCGTGACGTGCGCGCCGCTCGCAAATTCGAGCGGATGGGTCGGCCGCGCCGTGCCGAAACCGACGTTGCCGTGGCGGTCGATCGTGATGCGGTCGATGGATCCGGCACCGATCGTCAGCGTGCTGGCGCGGTTGTGCATGATGTAGCCGGTCTCCCCGGAGGACTGCGTGATCATCAGGCCCGCTACGCTGGAGTTCTGCTCGTGAATCTGGATGTTGCCGTTGACCTCGAGGCGCTGCTTCGGCGACGTCGTGCCGATGCCGATGTTGTTGCCGTCGTCGAACACCTGCGAGTTGCCGCCGATCGTCGGCGCGGTGAACTTCATCAGGTAATCGACCGTGCCCTCGATTTTCGCGGCGCCGGGCGGTCCCTGCGGGCCGGCCGGTCCCTGCGGGCCCTGGGGTCCTCGGACGACCGCAACCGTCTGCAGTTCATCGGACGCTCCGGCATCGCTCGCGTCTGTATCGATTGTGTCGGCCACCGCTGCTTCGACGGTCGGCGGCGTCTCTTCCCGCGCAAGCTCGGCCGCTTCCGGCGCCCCGACGGCCGCGGTTGCTTCGTCAACGGGCTCGTCGCGGTTCTCTTCGCTCGCCGCAGCGGGCGCTTCCGCTAACGTCGAATGCGCGGTGCTCGCTCTGGCCGTGACGACGTCGGGCGCAGCGCCGTCTTCGGCGCCGCTCCGGATGGCGCCGTCCGCATCGGCCAGCACTGCTTCACCGACCGCTGGCTTCTCGGCGACGACTTCGTCGACCGCCGGCTCGGGTTCCACGGGCGGCGGCGCGTCGAGCAGCACGGTCCAGTCCGCACTGATGAATCCGGTCGCGCCGCCCGCAATTTCGACCTCGTACCAGCCGTCGACCGTGTCGACGACGTTTCGCCATTCGCCTTGCGGCAGCCGGCCGACGATTTCCGACTTCGAATCCGGCGACATGCGGATGTTGACGTGTTGCTCGACCTTGTCGATCGGCACGACGACCTCGGCTGCGGCGCAGACAGGCAGCAGCAGGCACAGCATGAGCGGCAGGGATTTCATGACCGTCTCCGGATTGCGGGTCTTCGGTCCTTTTTGCCATATTCCGGGCGGCAAAAATGTGACGCAGTGCCGCTGGCAGATAATCGGACGAATATCAGGAACTTACGAAGGCAAAGGTCGCCGAATGGCGACAGTCGCGGTGCGCCGCGGCTGGCGCGCTCAGCGCTCGCCGACGATGACCGAGAATCCGTCGAAACGGTATTCGCGATGGCCGTCCGCGACCGTCACGTCCGTCGCCCGCCCGGCCTCGATATCGGCAAACGCCTGGCCGAGCGCTGTCATGTAGTCCGCATTGACGACCGGTACGTTGTGCGAGGTCAGCGCGCGATCGATGTCGCCGGCGAGCCCGGCGAGCCGCGTGGCGGAGCGGGCATAGGCATCGAAATCCGACCCGGGCAGGTGCGTGTAGAGCGGCGCCAGGTAAAACGTGTCGCCGGTGAAAAGGATCCGGTTGTCGCGATCGATCAGGCACAGCGAGTCCGGCGCGTGGCCGGGGGTCATCAGGATCTCCAGGACCCGTCCGCCGACATCGATCGTGTCGCCTTCGCCGACGATGCGATCGATCTCGAACGCGTGCGAGCGATACTCCTCCGCAACGAAGCCGTCCGGCAGCGGCTTCCAAACCCAGCCCTCGCGGAGGAAGCCCGCCACCGCCTCGGGCGGGCTGCCTTGCGCGCGCTCGCGGGTGTAGTCGAGACCGGTGCCGTAGATCGTGTCAAACAGGTGATTGCCGCCGATGTGGTCGTAGTGCGTATGCGAGTTCAGGACGACGATGTCGAGGTCGGTCAGCTCGTCGACGACGTTGCGGATGTTGCCGATGCCGAGACCCGTGTCGAACAACAGCGCCATGTCTGTGCCGGTGATCAGGAACGAGATGACCTCCTCGAACTGACCGGGCTCGTAGATCGCGTAGATGCCGTCGTCGACCAGATAAACCTCGAACCATTCTTCGGACGTGTCGATGCGCCGGTACGCACTCCACTGCGGGCGCGGCAGCTGGTCCCACCAGTTGTCCTTGTCCGCGCCGCGGTTCTGCACGTGTTCGTTGTTCGACACCGGTGCGGCGGCCTCCGGCTCCGGCCCATCCGAGCAGCCGGCCACGAGCAACAGCAACAGCCACAAAAACGTCTTCGTCACGGCATTCCCCTCCGACACACTGCCGCCCGACTTTAGCAGCCCCGGACGCTTGCGCCTCTTGACAGGCACCGGAAAATAGGTAACCTCTTGGTTACTTATGAAGCCGGAATCGATGAATGCCGTCTTTCACGCGCTCGCCTCGGCGGAGCGTCGCCGCATCCTCGACATCGTCCGCAACGAGCCCGGGGCGAGCGTCAAGGACGTGGCCGCGCACTTCGACGTGAGCCGCATCGCGGTGATGAAACACCTCGCGGTGCTGGAGAAAGCCGGCCTCATCATCTCGGAAAAAAAGGGCCGCAGGCGCCAGCTGTATTTCAATACCGTGCCGATCCAGATGATCTACGACCGCTGGAGCGACGAATTCAGCGCACTGTGGGCAGGCAAGATGACGGCGTTCAAGTACCGGCTCGAGGAAGCCGGCTGACCGCGATTCAGTAACAAGAGAGGGAATACGACATGGCAACGAAGTCACCGGAAGAAATGGCGCAGTCGATGATTCGCAACCTGCCGGACAAGACCGGCAAGTCGCTGGAAGCCTGGCTCGACGTGCTGGCGCGGCAGAAGGATCTGGACAAGCACGGGCAGATCGTCAAATTCCTGAAATCCGAACACGGCGTCGGCCACGGCTTCGCCAACCTCATCGCCCACCAGCACCGCAGCAATGGACAGGCAACGAATTCCGCCGGGGACCTGGTCGATGCGCAGTACCAGGGGCCGAAGGCCGCGCTGCGTCCGGTCTACGAGGCGCTGCTCAAGAAGGTGCAGAAATTCGGCAAGGACGTCGAGATTGCGCCCAAGAAAACCTACGTGAGCCTGCGCCGCAGCAAGCAGTTCGCGCTGATCCAGCCGTCGACGAAAGACCGCATCGACGTCGGCATCAACCTGAAAGGCACGCCGGCCGGGAAGCGACTCGAGCCGTCCGGCAGCTTCAACGCGATGGTCAGCCACCGCGTCAGGATCGGCGCGAAAAAGGACGTCGATGCCGAGCTCGTCGGCTGGCTCAGGAAAGCGTACGACGCCGCGTAGACCGGTCCCGTCACTATTAAGGAAATCCAAACCATGAACAAATCCACCGCAACCGTCACCGAGCTGCCGTCATCTGACGCGGGCGAGGTCGAAAAAAGTTATTACCGCATATTCATCCGCGCACCGATCCACAAGGTGTGGGCGGAACTGACGCGCACGGATGCCGTGCTGCCGTTCTTCTTCAACGGCGTGTGCAAGACACCGGGGCTCGGCGTCGACGCGCCGATACGCATGCGTTCGAAAGACGGCAAGTACACGTCTGTCGTCGGCAAGGTGCTCGAGTTCGAACCACCGCACCGCTATGCGCACACGTTCAGGTTCACGAACTTCGACGATCCCGAATGCGTCGTCCGTTACGTACTGAAAGAGGTCGACGGCGGCACCGAGTTCACGTTGATCAACGAGGGCGTTCCTGCCGGCACGAAGACCGAGAAATACATGACCCAGGGCGGCGACTTCATCACGAAGAACCTGAAGGCCGTCGTCGAAACCGGCAAGCCGACGCCCGGCGGCCGATTTGCGCTGTTCATGATGGGCCTTTTTGCGCCGTTCACGCCGGCGCGCTGCCGCAGCGAAAACTGGCCGTTCTAGCAGGCTCACAAAAACGCAGTTTCTTGTGAGCCTGCGGCCGGCACAGGGATGTGCCGACATTTTCGATGGCTGTAAGCCATTCGAAAATGGGAGCCGACTGAAAACCACGCTTTTCAGCCGGCGACATTGAAAAAGCCATGGAGGGCTTTTTCAACTGCTCGCCAGGAACCTTTCTCCCCGCCCGAACGGCCCCCGGCGGGGCCGCGCGCGCCAACCCGCGCGGCCCCGTTTTTCTTTGTCTGTACACGGGAATGCCGCTATCCTGCCGCGGTGATTCCGATCTCCATCGCGCCCCCCGGATCGCGGGCGGGCGCCACGCCATGAAAATCAGCCAGCGGCTGGCCCGCTGGGTCATGTCCAGTGCCGGCTGGACGCTGACCGGCGAGCTGCCGCCTTTCGGCAAGGCTGTTTTCATCGCGGTGCCGCACACGTCCAACTGGGACGGCATCTGGTTCATCCTGTACAAGTTCGCGATCGACGTGAAGGTCAGTTTTCTCGCCAAGCACAAGCTGTTCTGGTGGCCGCTCGGCCGCTTTCTGTCGGCCATTGGCGCGATTCCCGTCGATCGCAACGCCGCCGGCGGCATCGTTCCGCAACTCATCGACGAGTTCGAGCGCAAGGAAAGACTGTATCTCGCGCTGGCACCGGAAGGCACCCGCGCGTGGCAGCCGTACTGGAAGAGCGGTTTCTATCGCATCGCGAAGGCAGCCGGCGTGCCGATCGTGCTCGCCTACATCGATTACCGGAAGCGCGCCCTCGGTATCGGGCCGACCTTGCCCGACAACCAGACGCTGGATCAGGATCTCGAGACCATGCGCAACTTTTACGCGGCGGTCGAGGGGAAACGGCCCGACAACCAGGGACCGATCGAATTCGCACCGGACGACGTCGAGGAAATCCGGCGCGTCATGCAAGGCAACGCATCATGACCCATTCACAGAGAGACGCGATTACCGTCCTGCTCCTGCTGGCGGCTGTCACCGCCCGGGCGCAGGTCGGTGAGTACACGGACTGGACCCACTACGGCGGCGGACAACACGGCATGCAGTACTCGGCGCTATCGGACATCACGCCTGGCAACGTCGACCGTCTCGAGGAACTGTGGCGTTACCGAACGGGTGAGCGCGGCCAGGATGCGGCGCATGCGTTCGCGTTCCAGGCAAACCCGATCCTCGTCGAGGGCCGGCTGGTCTTCCCGACCGGCAGCGCCATCGTCATCGCCGTCGACCCGGCCAACGGCGAGGAACTGTGGCGTCACGATCCGCGAATCGATCGGAACGTGCATCACGCGGAAGTGGCGAACCGGGGCGTCAGCGCCTGGACCGATCCCGACGCGTTACCCGGCAGCGCGTGTCGTTTGCGAATCTACGTCGGCACGCTCGATGCGCGACTCATCGCGCTGGACGGCGAAACAGGAATGCCCTGCGCCGACTTCGGCGACGCCGGCGCGGTCGATCTCGGTGCGGGTATTGGCGGCAGCGAAAAATCCTGGGTCAATTACACCGTGACCTCGCCGCCCGCGATCGTCGGCGACGTCATCGTCGTGGGTTCGGCGATCGGCGACAACAGCGAGGTCGAATCGGAACTCGGCATCGTGCGCGGCATCGACGCGCGAAACGGCAGCGAACGCTGGCGCTGGGACCCGATCCCGCGCAGCGCGGACGACGCGGCATTCGATGGCTGGCAGCCCGAACAGGCAGCGCGGACCGGTTCCGCGAATGCCTGGGCGCCACTCGCTGCCGACCCGGAACTCGGCCTAGTGTACGTGCCGACCGGTTCGGCAAGCCCCGACTTCTTCGGCGGCGAGCGCCTGGGCGACAACCTGTACGCGAATTCCCTCGTCGCGCTGGATGCGGCCAGCGGGACGGTTCGCTGGTACCGGCAGCTCGTGCACCACGATGTCTGGGACTACGACCTCGCCGCACAGCCGACGCTCGTCGACCTCGAGCACGACGGGCAGTTGGTGAAGGCGGTACTGCAAGGTACGAAAACCGGCCTGATCTTCACCTTCGATCGCGCGACCGGGACGCCGCTCTTCGACATAGTGGAGCGCCCGGTGCCACAGGGCGGCGTCGCCGGCGAACGCCTGTCGGCGACCCAGCCGTTCCCGGTCGCGCCGCCGCCGCTGTCGCGGCACGACCCGGTCACCGCCGACGATGCCTGGGGGATGTTCGGTCTCGACACTCGCTCGTGCCGGAAGAAGATCGAGCGCCTGCGATCGGAAGGCATTTTCACACCACCGAGCATCGAGGGCACGATCCTGCTGCCCGGCTACGCCGGCGGCATCAACTGGGGCGGCATCGCGTTCGATCCGGCGCGGCAGGTCGCCGTCGTATTCTCGATGGACCTGCCGATGGAGGTGGCGCTGATTCCGCGCGACCGGCTCGGCGAAACCTACGATTCCGGCGACTACGACGGCTACGAATTCGCGCGCCAGACCGGCACGCCCTACGGCATGCGCCGCAACCTGCTGATGTCGATGATCGACGTCCCGTGCACCGCGCCGCCCTGGGGCAGACTGTACGCGATCGACATGCACGAAGGCGAAATCCTCTGGCAGACCTCGTTCGGTTCCATCCAGGACGTCGCGCCGGCCATCGTGCCGAACCTGGAACTCGGCATGCCGGGCATGGGCGGCCCGATCGTCACCGCGAGCGGTCTCGTCTTCATCGCCGCCGTGCAGGACGACTACATCCGCGCCTTCGACTTGAGGAACGGCGAGGAACTCTGGGAACAGCGCCTGCCGGCCGGCGGTCAGGCGACGCCGATGACCTACCGTGACCCCGGCACGGGAAAGCAGATCGTCGTCATCGCCGCCGGCGGCCATCCAAAAATGGACACGACACTCGGCGACTACCTGGTCGCGTACGCACTACCGGACTGAGCTGCGCCCAGGGCACCTCGCTTGTAGGAGCCCGCCCCGGCGGGCGATAGCGTCGTCATTGGAAGGAGTTCAATGACGACGCAATCCACTGGTGTTGAGTCCGGAGCCGCAGCGACCCCGGGCAATTGCTCCTCCCTCGAAAAGCCCTTAACTCGCTCGGAGCAAATACCCGGGTCCGCTGCGGTTGAGAGCAGGAACCTAACCTAGCAAAAGCGCGGCTTCCCACTCCTGAATGGGTTGGTTTTCCTGTCGCTGGCACTTGCCGCAACGGGCGGCGGATTAGCGTCGCCGCCCTCCAAAAAACGCACTAAAGGTCAATCCGCACCGAGCTGAATCGCATTGGCATTCACTGCGGGCGGATTGGGGTGTGTCTTTCGACCGAGTTAAGGGCTTTTCGAGGAAGAAAGACACACCCGGTGGTCGCCGCCTCTGCGATGTTTTCGCAATGGATTGCTTCGTCGCGCTTCGCGCTCCTCGCAGTGACGGCAGGGGTTTCGCCCACCGGGGCCGGCCCGTGCGGGGTGGTGGTGCATGCAGGCGATCGCTACCAGCGCGTGTAGGCGCTGACGATGACGTTCCTGCCGGCGGCATCGATGCCGGAGCCGTGCACGCGATAGCGCTTGTCGAGGAGGTTTTCGACGGCGAAGTCGATCGTCCAGCTGTCGCTGGCCTGCCATGACGTGGCGAGGTTGAGCGTCGCCCAGCCCGGAGTGCCGTTGGGGTCGATGCGAACGTCGCGCACGTCGCGCGGGCTCAAGCGCTCCTGCGCCGCGGAGAAGTGCAGGTAAGGTGCGAACGTCAGCGACTCCGACCAGTCGTAGCGCAGCCCGATGCGTCCGTTGAACGGCGGAATGCGGTCGGCCGGCGCGTCGCTGCCGTCCGCTTCCGACTGCGTGCCGCGCAGGTGGTTGAGGACGACGCTTGCGTGGAGGTTGCTCGCGAGCTCGGCTTCAGCGGCCAGCTCGACGCCGCGGATACTGGCCCTGGCGACGTTCCGGCTTTGCGTCACGTCCCGTCCGTCGGGGGTCGTGGCGCCGGTCAGCACGCTGGCAATGCGGTCCCGGTAGCGCAGCGCGAAGATGACGAGATCGAGCCTGAGCCGCTCGCCGTCGCGGCGGATGCCGGCGTCGAGATGCACGACGCGCTCAGAGTCGAGGTCGGGGTTCGGGATGTTGAAGCGGTTCCCGGGGCGCTCGCCGAGCGTGCCCAGGTCGAAGACGTTGGGCGCGCGGAAGCCGAAGCCCGCGTTTGCCGTCAGCTGCGTGTGGTCGTCGAGGTCGGTCAGCCAGCCGAGATCGGCACTGAAGTCCTGCTGCCGCGTGGACGAGGCGGCAATCGTCCCGGCCGCGGGCAGCTCGACCCGGACGCTGCTGTAGCGCACGCCGCCGGACAGCGAATGGCGCTCTGCAAAAGCCTGCATGCCGTTGACGAAAAGAGCGGCCTGGTCGACCGTCGCGCCGTCCGGGAAGCGTGGCGTCACCTGTTGCAAGGAACCGTTCACCAGGCTTTCTTCAAAGCGCGTGCTGGCGACGCGATCGTGATACAACTCGGCACCGACGATCCACGACCCAGCGTCGTTGTCCCGCGAAGCGCTGACCGTCAGCCCGTAGAGATCGCTACGATTGTCCTCGTAGCGGCGAATGTCCGAGCCGAAATTGCGTGACACCCGGTCGTCGACGATGCGTTGCCAGCCGAGGTCCACCGTCCAGTCGGCGTCGAGCGGACCCTCTGTGCGCGCGTACCTGGCGTGTGCGAATGCGCGCTGGTTCGGCGCGAAAAAAAACTCGGACGCGGCCGGTTCGGTTTCGCCGAATCCCGGCACCAGTTCGTCGATGCGTGGCGTTCGCGGCTGTTCCGAAAACTGCAGGTCGAAGAGCCAGTTCTCGAACTCGCCCGGTTCGTAGGTCAGCGCCACTCGTGCGCCGCGCGAGCTGTAGCCGGTGGGCGCCACGCGCTCGCCGGAGCCGGTCCGTCGGTTGCCCGTTTCGCCGTAGTGCGCCGCGACGAGCGCGCCGACCCGGCCGCTGCCGGATTCGACGCTCGCACGAACCAGCCGCGCGAGTTCCGCCGTTTCGTAGGAGGCGAATGCGTCACCGCGCAGGCCGCTTGCGGACGGGTCGGGCATGCGCGACACGACCTGCACGACGCCGCCGACCGCGTCGCTGCCGTACAGCGAAGTCGGCGCGCCGCGAACAACCTCGATGCGCTCGACCGATGCCGGCGCGACCATCGCCAGGTACTGCGTCGGCGCATTGCGAAAAATCGCATTGTTGAGCCGAAAGCCGTCGACGAGGTGCAGCACCTCGGAGCCCTTGAGCCCGCGCACGATCGCTGCGCCCTGCCCCGGCGTCGTCTGCTGCAGGAACACGCCCGGCCTGGCGGCCAGCACGTCGGTGGTCAGCTTCGCAGCCCGGATCTCCACCGCCGTCACGACCGTCAGCGCGGCAGACACCTTGCCGGCGTCGACCGGGCGCCGGGTGGCGGTGACCTGGATTTCATCGATGCCGTCCGCATCGGCATCCTGCGCGACTGCGGGCGCAGGCAGGGTCAATGCCGCGACGAAGGCGGCCAGTCGCGGTAGCGGCGAAGGCATGTCGGCAGTCGGGAGGAAGAACGGCGTCAGACGCCCTCTTCCACGACGTTGACGTTGAACGCGATCGAGATCCTGTCGCCGTCGCCGGCAAAAGGATGCACCATGTGTTTCACCCAGCTCGGCCACAGCAGCATGCGCCCGGGGTCGTTGTCGACGAAATGCTTGGCATCGAGGACGGTATTCGCCACCTGGATGTAGTTCGCCGCCTCGCGCGGATCGAACAGCTCGAGCAGACCGTTGCACGGCACGTCCGGATCCGGTTTGCCCGGCGTTACGTAGTAAACGCCGGACCACATGCAGTTGGGATGCGTGTGCGCGACGTTGTAGTCGCCGCGCCGGTTCACGTTCGCCCAGCCGTCGATCAAAAGGCGGAACGTGCGGTCCCGGCCCTGGTCGCGAATGAGCTGCTGCAGCAGATTCGTCACCAGTTTCTCGATGCGCCGGCGAAAGATCTCGATCGGCGGCTCTTTCCAGGTGATGATGTTGCCGGGCGACTGCCAACCACCGGCATTCGAGCGCTGCACCCGCTGGCCCTCGAACTCCTCCCGCTTCTGCCGGATCAGTTCCTCGAGTTCGCGGTTGTGCTGCTCGCTGTTCGGCCAGTCGTGCACGACCAGAGGCGTTGCGAAAAGCATCGTGAGGCTTTGCCGGATATCGAAGTCCGGTACGAGTTGTTCCGCCATGCGTGATTGTCCTGCTGCCGGCCCGGACGGGCCCCGCTTCGGGCTCGCTATTTTATACGACGAATGCGCACCAGGGGCCCGTCACCGTCGACGCGCAGGCGGTATTCGCCCATCAGGCCCTGGGTGATGACGACCTCGAAGTCGCGGTTTCTCGGGTACTGAACCCGCCGCGGCTCTATCTGCCGCCAGACGTGCCCATTCTCGAAATGGAACTCGAGCCGGCCGCTGTAGGCGCGGGTCACCTCCACGACCGTCGCGCGCACCGGCCCCGGCGGCGCTTCGTCCGGCCTGTCGATCTGCTCGGCGCCGAGCGATGCCGGCATCGCCGTCGGCGCAGCGACATCGGCATTGTCGTTTTCGGCAGCAGGTGCCGGTTCGGCCGCTGGTGCAGGTGCGACCGCTGCTGCGGGAGCGACGGTGGGCACCTCGGCGACCGGGCGCCGGGCGGGCGCTGCGGCCGCGCGCGGACTGACCGCCGCATCCCTGGCCCGCGGCGCTTCGGGCACGCTGGCCTTGGCGGCCGGCGTTGCCGTCAGCGCCTCGTAGCAGGCGAGCTTTGCGGTCGCCGACTCCAGCGCCGCGCACGCCTCGAGGTCCGCGACGTCCACGGTTTGCGCCGTCGCCGCGCCCGCGGCGAGA
>CALKYK010000155.1 GCA_938003715.1 uncultured Gammaproteobacteria bacterium | reverse complement strand
CAGGGTACCGGAGGTGCTGATCAGCGGCGATCACGAGGCGATCGCGCGCTGGCGCCGGAAACAGGCGGTGGTTCGCAGCTACCGGCGACGTCCGGACCTGCTGGAAAAACTGGAATTGGACGATGAGCAGCAGGCGCTGCTCGATGAATACTTGGCGGAACGACAATGAGCAAGCTAATCGACGCAATCGAACAGGAACAGATGACGCGGGACGTGCCGGACTTCGCACCGGGCGACACCGTCGTCGTCCAGGTCAAGGTGAAAGAAGGCGAACGCGAGCGTCTTCAGGCATTCGAGGGCATCGTGAGGGCGAAGCGTAATCGTGGCCTCAACTCGTCGTTCACGGTGCGCAAGATTTCGCACGGTGATGGCGTCGAGCGCGTCTTCAAGACCTACAGCCCGGCGGTCGGCGCGATCGAGGTCAAGCGTCGCGGCGACGTGCGGCGCGCCAAGCTATACTACCTGCGCGGCCGGACCGGCAAGGCAGCCCGGATCAAGGAAAAGATCTAGGGACAGAGTCTCCCTTGCCTCTGCGCCGCAGGACCGCGAGCGGTCGGCGGCAGCCGAATCGGCCCGCCGCGAAGTCACTTGGGCAAACCACATGCGGGCAAATGGTCCCGTATGTGACATAATGCCGGAGCGATTCCTGAACGATCGCTCCGCGGCTGGGTCTGTCGAGGCATGAGCATCTTGCAAGGAACGGCGGTGCGCGCGGCGCGTCTCGTGGTGGTGGCCACCCTCGTGGCCGGAGCCTGTGGCTGCGCATCCCTGATGTCCTCGGCCGCCAGCGGACTCGCCGACAACCTGTCGGCGGCGGTCCTGAACCAGGACGACCCGGAAACCGTGCGCGACGGCGCGCCGGCCTATCTGCTCCTGCTCGACAGCTTCCTCGAAGGCAGCCCCGACGACCCGGCGCTGCTGTCGGCCGCGGCGACACTCTATGCGACCTACGGCACCGTGTTCGCCGACGACGCGGCGCGCGCGGCCCGACTGACGGCCCGGGCCCGCGACTACAGCAGCCGCGCGATGTGCGAAAGCTTCGCACCGGCCTGCAGCTGGCAGGGCATGCTCTTTGACGATTACGAACAAACGCTCGACGGCCTGCGGCCGAAACATGCAGACGTCGTTTTCAGTCACGGTCTCGCCACGCTCGCGTACATCCGTGCACACAGCGCCGACTTTGCGGCGATCGCATTGCTGCCGTACAGCGAGGCTCTGTTCGAGCGCTACCTCGAAATCAATGACGGCAGCGACGACGGCACGGTCTACACCTATCTCGGTATTCTCAACACGCTGATTCCGCCGGCGCTCGGCGGGGAGCCCGAGCAGGGCCGGGAATACTTCGAGCGTGCGATAGCGCTGTCCGGGGACCGCGATCTCAGCGCCAAGGTCGAGTTCGCGAACGGGTATGCGCGGCTGATGTACGAGCGCGAGCTGCACGATCGGCTGCTCGAGGACGTGCTCGCAGCGAATCCCGAGGAGCCCGGCCTGACGCTGCTCAACGTACTGGCGCAGCGCCAGGCTGAAGCGCTGCTCGCCTCGGCCGACGAATACTTTTGAACACGGATGTCGGACCGCGGTCTGAACGGAGAATGACGATGATGCGAAAATTCATGCCACTGATTGCCGCACTGCTGGTCGCGACGACCCAGTCGGCGGTGCACGCCGCGGAAATCAAGATCGCGACCCTGGTACCGAACCAGTCGCAGTGGATGCAGGACATGCGCGCTGCGGGCAAGCGCATAGAAGAGCGGACGGACGGCCGCGTCACGTTCAAGTTTTACGGCGGTGGCACGCAGGGCACCGAGGCCAAGGTGCTGCAGAAGATCAAGATCGGGCAGCTGCACGGCGGAACGTTTGCACCGACCGACTTCATCAAGCAGTACGGCGACGTCAACGTTTACGGCCTGCCGTTCCTGTTCCGCTCCTGGGAAGAGATGCGCTACGTCCGCGACCAGATGGACCAGCGAATCGAAGCCGGCTTCGATGAACTGGGCTTCGTTACGTTCGGACTCGTTGGTTCGTTTTCGGTCGTGTTGTCCAACGAGCCGATCTCCAACCACGAGGACATGAAAGGCAAAAAGGTCTGGCTACCGCAGGGCGACACGATCAGCTACGAGACGATGCAACGTCTCAACCTCTCGCCGGTGGCGCTTCCGGTCACTGACGTGCTGACCGGTCTGCAAACGGGGCTGCTCGACATTGCGGCGATTCCGCCCGAGGTGGCGGTGGCGTTGCAATGGCACACGCGCGTCAAGTACTACACCGACATGCCGGTCGTGTTCGCGATGTCGTTTCTTGCCATCAGCAAACGTGTCTACGATCGCCTTTCGGCCGAGGACCAGGCAATCGTCAACGAGGAATTGACCGCCGTCTATCGCAAGATCGACCGCAACTCTGCGGCGGAGTCGAAGAACGCGATGCAGGCGCTCGAAAGCATCGGCATCCAGCGCGTCGAACCGGAGGCCGGTCAGTTCGAAGAGCTGCAGACGACCATGGCCGAGACGAATCGCGACCTGGCCGATGACGGCGTGTTTTCGCTCGAAGTATTCGAAGAAATCCAGGCGCACCTCGAGGAATACCGCAGCCGGAACGGCGGCGCGGTGACGCTGAGCGGCAACTGAGCTTGTCGCCACAGAGCGGACTCGCAAATCGCCTCGAGCGCTGGGGGACGGCGCTCGAGAATTCCGCTCTCGTCATCCTGCTCGGCGCACTGATGCTGCTGGCAGTCGCGCAGATCGTCCTGCGCGTATTCTTCAGTTTCGGTTTTGTCTGGGCCGACGAACTGGTCAAGCTGTTCGTGCTCTGGATCGCGTTGATCGCGTCGATCGCGGCCAGCCGCAGCGACCGGCATCTGCGCATCGACATCCTCTCGCACTTCGTCGCCGCGAAGTACGCGCGCTTTCCGCGCGTCGTCGTCGACGCATTCGCAGCATTCATGTGCGCACTGCTTGCATGGCATTCCTGGCGTTACCTGCAGCTCACGATCGAGTTCGAGGAGACGGTCCTTCAGGACCTGCCGGCCTGGCTGGCGTACTTCGTATTGCCGCTGTCGTTTGCGCTGATGGCGTACCGGTTCGCGCTGTCCTGCGGCGGCAGCCTGCTGCGCATCATCGGCGGCAGCGACGATGAGGCGACGTCGTGATCCTTTTCAGCATCGCACTCGTCATCCTGGCGATTTTCGGTGCGCCGCTGTTCACGGTGATCGCCGCAAGCGCGATGCTCGGCTACCAGCGAGAGGGTATCGACCTGATGGCCATGGCCATCGAGGTGCTCGGCATCGCCGGCATGCCGATGCTGTCGGCGATACCGCTGTTCACGTTTGCCGGTTACCTGCTGAGCAACAGTAATGCGCCGCAGCGCCTGGTGCGGCTGACCGGGGCGATCCTCGGCTGGATGCCCGGCGGACTGGCGCTGGTCGCGCTGGCCGCCTGCGCATTCTTTACCGCCTTTACCGGTGCATCCGGCGTGACGATCATCGCCCTCGGCGCGATCCTGTACCCGGCGCTGCAGCAGGACGGCTACCCGGACAATTTCAATCTCGGACTCGTTACCACCTCCGGCAGCCTCGGCCTGCTGTTTGCCCCGTCACTGCCGCTGATCCTGTACGGTGTCGTGGCTGAAATCTCGATCGACGACCTGTTCCGGGCCGGTGTGCTGCCAGGCCTCCTGATGCTGGTGCTGTTGTCGGGCTACAGCCTGTGGGTCAATCGCGACAACCGCAAGCCGCTGAAAACGTTTTCGTGGAAAGAGGTCGGCAACGCGCTGTGGGACGCGAAGTGGGAGCTGCCGCTGCCGTTTGTCGTGCTCGGCGGCATCTACTCCGGCTTTTTCGCCGTGTCGGAAGCGGCCGCCGTCACCGCGCTCTACGTCCTTATCGTGGAGGTCCTGATCCTGCGAGAGATCAGCTTCGCCGAGCTGCCCGGCGTGATGCGCGAATCGATGCTTCTGGTCGGCGGCATCCTGATCATTCTCGGCGTGTCGCTCGCCTCGACGAATTACATGATCGATGCCGGCGTGCCGCAGCAGTTGCTCGCCTACATCACCGAATTTGTCAGCAGCCAGGCCAGCTTCCTGTTCCTGCTGTTCATTTTTCTGCTGATACTCGGGGCAATTCTCGACATCTTTTCCGCCATCGTTCTGGTCGTGCCGCTGATCCTGCCGATCGCCGCGCAGTACGGGGTCAATGATTTCCACCTCGGCATCGTGTTTCTCGCGGCAATGCAGCTCGGCTACCTGACGCCACCGGTCGGACTGAACCTGTTCATCGCGAGCTACCGCTTCGAACGTCCGATCATGAATGTCTATTCGGCAACATTTCCGTTTCTCGTTATCCTGATGGTCGCCGTGCTGATCATCATGTACTGGGCAGACCTGTCACTCTGGCTGCTGTCCGGTTGACCAGGCTCTGCAACAGGGGACGCCAATACCATGTCAACACGATTCACGCTTGCGCTTTCGTACTGCTTTCTCGCTACGGGCGCTGCGTATGCGCAGTCCGGCGACGACGTGTCGTATATCCGCCTCCCGGACGGATTCACGGTCGAAACCTGGGCCGCGGACGTGCCGAATGCGCGCTCGCTGACGCTTGGTGACGACGGCACGGTCTACGTGGCGACGCGGCGCGACGGGCGCGTGTTTGCCCTGCGTCCGCAGGAAGATGCGCCGCCGGAACGCATCACGGTTGCCGAAGACCTGCGCATGCCGAACGGCATCGCCTGGTACGACGGTGCCCTGTACGTCGCCGAGAATCACCGCATTCTGCGTTACCCCGGAATCACCGCGACCTTGCCGGAAATCCCGGGAGTGGAGGTCGTGGTCGACGACCTGCCGACGGAACGGCATCACGGCTGGCGGTACATCGATTTCGGTCCGGACGGCAAGCTTTACCTGAGTATCGGCGCACCGTGCAACGTCTGCGAGCGTGACGGCTTTGCCGTCATCGTGCGCATGAACTCCGACGGATCGAATCGCGAAACCGTCGCCCAGGGCATACGGAATTCGGTCGGCTTTGCCTGGCACCCGGATACGCGAGAGCTCTGGTTCACGGATAACGGTCGCGACATGCTCGGCGACGACCTGCCGCCTGGCGAGCTGAACCGCGTGCTGCGTGACGGCATGCACTTCGGCTTCCCGTACTGCCACGGCGACGATATCGCCGACCCGGAGTACGGCGACAGGCGCAGCTGTGTCGAATTCACGGCGCCGGCCCAGGCGCTCGGCCCGCACGTCGCCCCGCTCGGCATGCTGTTCTACACGGGGTCGATGTTTCCTGCCGAGTACAGGGGCCAGGCTTTCATTGCCGAGCACGGGTCCTGGAACCGCACGCAGAAGATCGGCTATCGCATCACGCTGGTACGCATCGAGGACGGCAGGGCCGCCGGATACGAAGTGTTCGCCGACGGTTGGCTGCAGGGCGAGGAGGTCCTTGGTCGCCCCGTCGACCTGCTGCAGCTCGCCGACGGTTCGGTGCTCGTCAGCGATGACCAGGGCGGCGTGATTTACCGGATCAGTTACACTCGGCCGCTGGACGAGGGCATCTCCCAGCTGCCGGTCGACGACACCGCCGCCACGAGCTGAGCGCGGCCGCCGCGCTTCGTCGCGGCAAACCACCTGGAGAAATACATGGCTATACGCAAGACCCTGGCATCCGTGCTGTCGAAGATCTGGCGCGGCGCCGACGCGCTGCGCAAGGTGCTGCACCTGCTGATCCTGCTGTTCATTTTTTCGATCGTCGTCAGCGCACTGTCGTCGACGGCGCCGGTCGTGCCGGGATCGGCAGCGCTGGTGATCAACCCGGGCGGGCTGCTGGTGGAACAGCTCGAAGGTGACCCGTTCGAACGCGCTGTTGCAGAACTGATCGGCGATGCCGAACCGCAAACCCTCGTGCAGGATGTCGTCGACGCGTTCAATTTCGCTCGCGACGATGCGCGCATCAAGGCGGTGGTGCTGGACCTGTCGGGGATGCAGGGCGGCGGCCTCAGCAAGCTCAAGCGCATCGGCGACGCGATCGATACCTTTCGCGAATCCGGCAAGCCGGTCATCGCTACCGCGGACTACTTCGGTCAGGGCTCGTATTACCTCGCGTCGCGCGCGGACGAGGTCTACATGCATCCCGAGGGCATACTCGCGCTGAGCGGCTTCGGCGCGTACCTGAACTATTTCAGGGACGCGATCGACGCACTGCGCATCGATTGGAATGTTTTCAGGGTCGGCAAGTACAAGTCCGCCGTGGAACCGTACCTGCGAAACGATATGTCGCCGGACGACCGCGAGGCGCTGACGGCGATCGTGGACCAACTCTGGACCCAGTACAAAAACGACATCGAGACGGCCCGCGGTATCGAAAGCGGCACCGTGGAGAACGTGCTGGCGAACCTGGTCGCGGAAACGGAAGCCGTCGACGGCGATCTCGCAGCGCTCGCGCTCGAATTCGGTTTCGTCGATGACCTCTTCACGCGCGAACAGTTTCGCGACCGGATCGTCGAAATCACCGGCCCGAACGGCGACGATTCCGCCTACCCGGCAACGTCGCTGGACGACTACGTGCAGCAAATGCGGGTGGTGAGCGGCGACAGCGCAGGCGAGCAGAATGTCGCGATCATCGTCGCGGCCGGCGCGATCCTGAACGGCAGCCATCCGCCCGGTACGATCGGCGGCGATTCGACCGCGAACCTTTTGCGTGAAGCGCGCAACGACGACAGCGTCAGGGCCGTTGTGCTGCGCGTCGACAGCCCGGGCGGCAGCTCGTTCGCATCGGAAGTCATCCGCAATGAAATCGAGGAGCTGAGGGCCAGTGGCAAGCCGGTGGTCGCGTCGATGAGCAGCGTTGCCGCATCCGGCGGCTACTGGATCTCGATGGCTGCCGACCGAATCTATGCCTCGCCGTACACGATTACCGGTTCGATCGGCATCTACGGCATGTTTCCGACCTTCCAGCGTTCGCTGGATGCTATCGGTATCACCACCGACGGCATTGGCACGACTGCCTGGGCCGGGCAGCTGCGCCCCGATCGCGCGATGTCCGACGAGATGAAGACAATGTTCCAGTTGTCCATCAACGAGGGCTACGACGACTTCATTTCCCGCGTATCCATGCACCGCGATATGCCGGAGGAGGAAGTACACGGTATTGCGCAGGGTCGCATCTGGTCGGGTAGCGATGCGCTCGAGATCGGTCTCGTTGACACGCTGGGCAACCTCGACGAGGCGGTTGCCGGTGCCGCGGAGCTCGCGGATCTCGAAGCCGGCAGCTACGGCATCAAGCGCTTCGAGAAACAGCTCAGCCCGGGCGAGCAACTGATGATCGACATGATGAGCCGTTCCGGCGGGATCGGCGCCAGCATCGCGTCGTTGTTCAGGCCGCGTCCGTCACTCGAGCGCGTCGCCGACCTGATCGACGGGGCGCTCGCGCCACTGACGCGGTTCAACGATCCGAAGGGAATCTACGCGCACTGCTTCTGCGAATTCCAGCAGTAATTGTCGTTCAACCGTCGGCAGTCAATCCCAGTTGAGGACAATCTTGCCCGACTGACCGGATTCCATCAGGTCGAACGCGTGCTGGTAGTCCTCGAGCGGGAAGCGGTGCGTGATGATCGGCGTGATGTCGAGGCCGCTCTGCAGCATGCTGGACATCTTGTACCAGGTCTCGAACATCTCGCGCCCATAGATGCCCTTGATGACCAGGCCCTTGAAAATCACCTGGTTCCAGTCGATCGCCATTTCGCCGGGCGGGATACCGAGCAACGCCACCTTGCCGCCGTGATGCATCGTTCGCAACAGGTCGCGAAAAGCGTCCGAATTGCCGGACATTTCCATGCCGACGTCGAAGCCTTCCTCCATGCCGAGGTCGTCCATCACGTCGTCGAGTGAACCGTTCCTGACGTTCAGGGCAACCGAGGCGCCCATCTTCCGGGCGAGCTCGAGCCGATAGTCGTTAACGTCCGTTATCACGATGTGCCGGGCACCCGCATAGCGCGCGATGGCGACCGCCATGATGCCGATCGGCCCCGCGCCGGTAATCAGCACGTCCTCGCCGACCAGGTCGAAGGACAGCGCCGTGTGCGTCGCGTTGCCGAGCGGATCGAGTATCGCCGCCATTTCGTCTGAAATGACGTCCGGCAGCTTGAACACGTTGAAGGCCGGCACCGCGATGTAGTCGGCGAACGCGCCAGCGCGATCGACGCCGACGCCCACGGTGTTCATGCACAGGTGGCGGCGCCCGGCGCGGCAGTTTCGACATACGCCGCAGGTGATGTGGCCTTCGGCCGACACGCGGTCGCCGGGCGAGAAACCCTTTACCTCGACACCGGTCTCGACAATTTCGCCGCTGAACTCGTGACCGATCGCCAGCGGCACGGGAATCGTGCGCTTCGCCCAGTCGTCCCACTGGTAGATGTGGATGTCGGTGCCGCAGATCGCCGTGCGCCGCACGCGGATCAGCACGTCGTTGTGGCCGATCTCGGGCCTGTCGACGGTCTCGAGCCAGATGCCGCGCTCCGGCTTCGCCTTGATCAGCGCGCGCATCGTCAGCCGGTCACGCCGAGTTCGCGGCCGACCGTCGCGAACGCTTCGATGGCCCGGTCGAGGTGGGCGCGAGTCAGTCCGGCCGACATCTGCGTGCGTATGCGCGCCTGGCCCTTCGGCACGACCGGGTAGGAAAAGCCGATGACGTATACGCCGTGTTCGAGCAGCCGGTCGGCCATGTCGGACGCGAGCTTCGCATCACCCAGCATGACCGGCACGATCGGGTGCCGGCCCGGCTTCAGTTCGAAGCCCAGCTGCTCGAGCCCGGCGCGGAAATACGCGGCGTTGTCCTGCAGCGTATCGCGCAGCGTCGAATCTTCCTCGACGAGATCCAGCACCGCGATCGACGTCGCCGCAATGATCGGCGCGACGGAATTCGAGAACAGGTACGGCCGTGACCGCTGCCGGAGCCAGCCGATGATTTCCCTGCGCCCGGACGTGAATCCCCCGGATGCGCCGCCGAGCGCCTTGCCGAGCGTGCTGGTAATGATGTCGATGCGGCCCATCACGTCGCGGAACTCGTGCGTGCCGCGGCCTCTGGTGCCGAGGAAGCCCGTGGCGTGGCAGTCGTCGATCATCGTCAGCGCACCGTATCGTTCGGCGAGATCGCAGATGTCGCCCAGGTTGGCAATCGTGCCGTCCATAGAAAATACGCCATCGGTGACGATGAGTTTCTCGCGACAGGACGCAGCTTCCTTCAGTTTGGTATCGAGGTCGTCCATATCGTCGTTGGCAAAGCGAAATCGTTGCGCCTTCGACAAGCGGATGCCGTCGATGATGCTGGCATGGTTCAGCGCATCGGAAATGACCGCATCGTCCGGGCCGAGGATCGTTTCGAACAGGCCACCGTTGGCATCGAAGCAGGACGGGTAGAGAATCGTGTCCTCGGTGCCGAGATATGCGCTGATCCGCGATTCGAGTTCCTTGTGTATCGTTTGCGTGCCGCAGATGAAGCGCACCGACGCCATTCCGTAGCCGAATTCGTCGAGCGCCCGGTGTGCCGCTTCGATGATTCGCGGGTGATTGGCCAGTCCGAGATAATTGTTTGCGCACAGGTTCAGCACTTCGCTCGACGCGCCGTTCACCCTGACGTTGATTTGCGCCTGCTGCGGTCCGGCAATCAGGCGTTCGGACTTGTACAGGCCCTCGGCCTTCAATGCCTCGGTCTGTTCGGCGAGTGACTGCAAAAAAGCGTGTTGCACGAGCGCGTTCCTCCACGCAAACGGCGGCAAAGTATATCAGGCTGAATCTGCGCCGGAACGTCAGCGTCTGGCGCGCTTCGGGAAGTCGAATACGATCAGGTCGACCTTGCCGCGCGCCCTTAGATCCCAGTGATCGATGTCGATGCGAAACGCGACGAAACCCGAGGTCGGCACGTTGTCGGTCAGGTCAGGCACGAGTTCGTTCGCGAAGTCGGTCAGTCCCGGGTTGTGACCCACCAGCATCAGGCTGTTGAACCCGGTGTCCTGAGCCGCGATCACGTCGATCAGCCTCGACGTGCCGGCGTGATAGAGCCTGGGTTCCCGCTGCAGGAACTCGATCGGGTAGGATATCTCCTGCGCGACGATCTTCGCCGTTTCCCAGGCACGCACGGCGGTGCTCGACAGGATCAGCGACGGGCGAATGCCGGCCGCTTTCAGCCGCTGGCCCATCACCGGCGCGTCGCGCAGTCCGCGCTTGGCCAGCGGTCGGTCGTGATCCGCAAGACCGGGGTCGTCCCAGCTGGACTTCGCGTGACGGAACAGGGTCAGCGTCTTCACGTCGCTCTCGAGACTGCCGTTGCGCCGATATTACAACAGCCCCGTCTGCAGGCGCGCCTCGTCGGACATCATGCTCTGATTCCACGGCGGATCGAACACCAGCTCGACGCGCACGTCGGCAACGGTGGGAATCACGGCGACTTTTTCCTGCGCGTCCTGCACCAGGATGTCGCCCATGCCGCAACCGGGTGCCGTCAGGGTCATGTCGATTTCCACCGAGCGCTGGCCGTCGGGCCTTTCGCTGACGTCACACCGGTAGACCAGCCCGAGGTCGACGATGTTGATCGGGATCTCCGGGTCGTAGCAGGTCTTGAGCTGCTCCCAGACGACGTTTTCGATATCCTCGGCCGTGGCGTTTTCCGGTATGGCCGGCGGCGGCACCGGTTCCTTGCCGATCGCGTCGGCGTCCTGCCCGGCGATGCGAAACAGGTTGCCCTCGACGTAGATCGTGAAGCTGCCGCCCAGCGCCTGCGTCAGGAAGCCGCTGGTCCCGGCGCGCAGGGTCAGCGTTTCGCCGGCCGGGATGATGACCGCTTCGACGTCGCGCTCGAGCGTGACCGGTTCGTTTGCATGACCGAACATCGCCGCTACTCAGTCGTCGCCGGCTCGGTCGCGCCGTGTATCGAGGCGTTCAGCGCATGGTACGCGAGCGTCGCGCATTTCACTCGAGATGGAAATTCACGCACGCCTTCCAGCGCGCGCAGCTTGCCGAGTTCGATTGCCGCGCCGTTGCCGCGACTGTCGCGGCCATCGCGGCCGCCGAGCAGGGACACGACGGCCGCGAACCAGTTGTCGGCTTCGTCGGTCGTCAGGCCGATCACGGTATCCGTCAGGAGCGAGGCCGAGGCGACCGAGATGGCACACCCGGAGCCCTGGAAAGCAGCATCCTCGATGCGGCCGTCGCCGTCGACGCGAAAGTACACCTTGAGCTTGTCGCCGCACAGCGGATTGATGCCCTCGGCTTCGTGCGTCGCGGCATCGAGCGCACCGAAGTGGCGCGGGCTCTTCGCATGATCGAGGATCAGCTCGCGGTACAGCTCGCGGAGCTCGTCGGGGGCCGGCGCAAACGCACTCATACGTGGAAAACCTGCTTCGCCGTGTCCAGGGCTTCGACGAGCCGCTCGACGTCCTCTTCGTCGTTGTACAGCGCAAGCGACGCGCGAGCCGTTCCCGGCACGCCGAAAAATTCCATGACCGGCATCGCGCAATGGTGCCCGGTGCGAATCGCGACGCCCTCGTGGTCGAGTATCGTACCGAGGTCGTGCGGGTGTATGTCGTCGAGCATGAAGGATTGCACGCCGGCCTTGTCGGCGGCGGTGCCGATCAGCCGGATGCCGTCGACCGAGGCCAGCCGGGAAGACATCATTTCCAGGAGCGTGTGCTCGTGCGCCGCAATTGCTGCCATGCCGATGCCCTGCAGGTAGCGGATCGCGGCGCCGAGCCCGACGGCGCCGGAGATATTCGGCGTACCGGCCTCGAACTTGTAGGGCAGGTCGTTGTAAGTGGTGCCGTCGAAACGCACCTCGAGAATCATGTCGCCACCGCCCTGGTATGGCGGCATCTGCTCGAGCAGGGTCTCGCGTCCGTAAAGGACGCCGATTCCGGTCGGGCCGAACATCTTGTGCCCGGAGAAGGCGAAGAAGTCGCAGTCGAGCGCCTGCACGTCGACGGGCAGGTGCGGCACCGCCTGCGCTCCGTCGAGCAGTACCGGCACGCCGCGTTCGTGCGCTTTGTCTATCATGTCGCGCACCGGGTTGACCGTGCCCAGCGCATTCGAAACGTGCGAGAGCGCCAGGATCCTGACCCGATCGTCGAGTAGCGAATCGAAGACGTCGAGCAAAAGCGCGCCGGTTTCGTCGATCGGTATGACGACGAGCTCGGCACCCGTCTGCTCGCACACGAGCTGCCAGGGCACGATGTTCGAATGATGTTCGAGGTGCGAGATCAGAATCCGATCTCCGGCCTCGACCTTCGGCCGGCAGAAGCTCTGCGCAACCAGGTTGATCGCTTCGGTCGTGCCGCGCGTGAACACGATTTCCCGTCGGGATGAGGCGTTGACGAATCGCACCACATCGTCGCGGGCATTTTCGTACGCTTCGGTCGCTCGATGGCTGAGCGTGTGCACGCCGCGGTGAACGTTTGCGTGGTCGTGGCGCTGGTAGGCGGCAACGGCGTCGATCACCGCGGCAGGCTGCTGTGCAGAGGCTGCGTTGTCGAGGTACACGAGCCGGCGACCGCCGATTTCCTGGTCGAGCGCCGGAAAGTCCTCGCGGCAGTGGCCCAGCCTGGAATCGTCGGGTGCTGCGGCTATCGGGTCGGCTTCAGGCATGATCGTCGGTGTCCAGAATTTCCCTGAGGCGTTCGTCGACCGCGGCTTCGAGGTGCTCTCTAACCGTGTCCACCGGCAAGCGGGCAAGCGTGCCCGCCGCGAACGCTCGCGTCAGGATGTTTTGCGCTTCGGCGGCGTCCAGGCCGCGGGCGCGCAGGTAAAAGAGTGCATCGGCGTCGAGCTGTCCCACCGTTGCGCCGTGGCTGCACTTGACGTCGTCGGCGTAGATCTCGAGTTCCGGTTTCGTGTCGATTTCCGCCCGCTCGGAAAGCAGCAGGTTGTGGTTGGCCTGGTTTGCGTCGGTGCCGTCGGCGCCCTCGAAAACCTGCGCCTTGCCGTTGAAGACGCAGCGTGCGGCGCCGTTCAGGATGCCGCGGTATTCCTCGTCGCTGTGCGCGGGCCCGACACGGTGCAGTACACGGGTGTGATTGTCGATGTGCTGCCGGCCGCCGGCGAGGTACAGCCCGAGCAGCTGCACCGACGCGCCCGTGTGGGCGATGTCGGCGACGAGGTCGTTGCGAGTCATGCGCCCGCCGAAATCGAAACCGGCGTGGCGGAGGGTCGCGTCGCGGCCGAGCCGTGCATGAAAGCGGTTGACCGAGACGTGCTCGCCGCCGTTCTGCTGGATGTGTACGTAGTCGAGTTCTGCGCCGTCGGCAAGGTTTGCCTCGATCACGGAGTTGGTGAAGCCGCTGTCGTCATCGGCGGTTGCGTGATACTCGACCAGCTGCAGCCGCGCGTCGCGACCGACGTCGATCAGCACCCGGTTCTGCCGCAGGCGCTTCGCCGAACTTCCCGTGAGCAGCAGCGCAATCGGTTTGGCAGGCGACTCGCCGTCAGCGACTTCGATTCGCAAGCCGTCTTCCAGCAGGGCCACGTTGAACGCAGACAGGCTGTCGTCGGCCAGCAGGTCGGCCGTCGAGGTATCGCCGAGTCTTTGCAGGCGAACCGCGTGTTCCGCCGCGCGCAGCGCCTCGACGCCGGACGCTTCGACATGCCCGTCGTGCAGCACCAGCCAGTGCGCGTCCAGGTCCGGCGGAGCAATGTCGCGCTTGCCTGGCCTAGTCGCGACTGCATCGCCCAGCCCGTCGTTACTGATGGCCACGGCCGGCTCGAGGTTCGTGTACTTCCAGTCTTCTTCGGCCGAAGTCGG
>CALKYK010000154.1 GCA_938003715.1 uncultured Gammaproteobacteria bacterium | reverse complement strand
CTCTGGGAGCATGCCGAACGCCACACGCCGTCGGAAGACGTCGCGCGCTACACGCAGGCGATGATGGATCTCGGCGCGACGGTGTGCACGCGCACGAATCCCGCCTGCGTCGCGTGTCCGCTGGAAACCGACTGCCTGGCACGCGGCGAGGGGCGCGAGACGGCGTACCCCGGCAAACGCACAAATAAGGAAAAGCCGCGCCGCAGGACCTGCATGGTGCTGGCGCTGCACGAGGGCGCCGTATACATGGAGCGGCGACCGCCGGCGGGCATCTGGGGCGGCCTGTGGAGCTTTCCCGAAGTGGACGCCGCAGAGGACGTTGACGAGTGGTGTCGCTCCGTACTCGATGTCACGCCGCACCGGCTCGAGCGGCTGGCGCCGGTGCAGCACAGCTTCACGCACTACGATCTGGAGATCGAGCCGATCGCCGTGCGGGTGCTGGCGCAATCACGTAAAGTGACCGAAGCGGACGGCGCCTGCTGGCAGCGCCTCGACGACGAGCGATCGTTCGGCCTGGCCGCGCCGGTAACGCGCCTGCTCGACACACTGAAAATCGATACACGGAAAGAAGAGCACGAACATGTCGCGAACGGTTAACTGCGTCATTCTCGGGAAAGAAGCGGACGGGCTCGACTACGCGCCGTACCCCGGCGAACTCGGGCAGCGCATCTACGACAATGTGTCGAAGGAAGCGTGGCAGAAGTGGCTGGGACACCAGACCATGCTGATCAACGAGTATCGCCTGACGCCGATCGAACCCGAGGCGCGCAAGTTTCTCGAGACGGAAATGGAGAAATTCTTTTTCGGCGGCGGCTCGGAAAAGCCGAAAGAATTCGTCCCCCAGTAGAGGTTCGGCGTCGACCCGCGGTTAACGTCGGCGGCAGTAGAGGATCGCGAAGTAGCGTTGCGAATCGGTCCAGGTGTCTTCGATCTCGAAGCCCGCGGCGCCCAGCATGCGGTCGAAGCCGTCGATCGTGTACTTGTGCGAATGCTCGGTGACGATGTACTCGCCCGGCACGAACTCGAATGACGCTCCGTCCAGCCTTACCGTCTGCTGTTCGCGGCTGACCAGCCGCATCTCGATGCGCCCGACGTTCTCGTCGTAAACGGCCCGGTGCTCGAACGTGTCGCTGTCGAAATCGGCACCGAACTCGCGGTTGATGCGCTCGAGCAGGTTCAGGTTGAACTCGGCCGTGACGCCCGCCGCGTCGTTGTACGCGTTTTCGATGACGGCGCGGTCCTTCTGCAGGTCGATGCCGATCAGCAGGCCGCCGTCCTCGCCCGCCTCGTGGTGCATCACCTTCAGCAGTTCGGCCGCAGCGTCG
Organism: uncultured Gammaproteobacteria bacterium; assembly: GCA_938003715.1. Classification (GTDB taxonomy): domain Bacteria; phylum Pseudomonadota; class Gammaproteobacteria; order Steroidobacterales; family Woeseiaceae; genus SZUA-117. The sequence continues at coordinate 3,028 of CALKYK010000154.1, read as the reverse complement.
TGCGAGAAATTGCCTATCGTCGAGCCCGGGAAGTAGACGATGTTACGCAGCGGCATGACGCGCGGCGAGGGCAGGTCGAAAGGTTTCGTGAAGTCTGCAGCGACAGGCAGCACTTCGATATCGGGAAAGTCGCGCGCGATCGCGTCCGCCGCGGCGATGAGATGATCCTTCGAAATGTCGACCGGAACGTAGGCGGCGAGGCGATCGAGGTTCTCGAGCAGGATGCGAATCTTGACGCTCGAGCCCGAGCCGAACTCGATCAGGCTCGCCTGCGGCCCGATGTGCTCGGCCATTTCACCGACGTGGCGCCGCATGATGCCGAGCTCGGTGCGCGTCAGGTAATACTCGGGCAGCTCGCAGATCGCGTCGAACAGCTGCGAACCTTTCTCGTCGTAGAAGAACTTCGGCGAGATCGACTTCTGCGGCTTCGAGAGCCCGGCGACCAGCTCACCGAGCTCGTCGGTGACGGCCTCGTCCTGTTCGGTCAGCTCCGCCGAACGCTGCGTGGCACCGGACGCCGGCATCAGGGCGCCTCGTCCTTTGCGAGCCGGATGCCGAGGAACTGCCAGCGCGCGTCCGGGTAGAAGAAGGACCGGTAGCTCGCGCGAATGTGGTCCCTGGCCGTCACGCACGAGCCGCCGCGCACGGTCATCTGGTTACACATGAACTTGCCGTTGTACTCGCCGAGCGAACCGGCAAGCGGCCTGAAGCCGGGATACGGGGCGTACGCCGACGCGGTCCATTCCCACACGTCGCCGAACCACTGCCGATCCTCCGGTCGGGCCGCGACAGGCTGCCAGTATCCCGGCTCGGCAAGATTGCCGTCGACAGGCGCATCGGCTGCAGCGGATTCCCACTCCGCCTCGGTCGGCAGTCGCGCACCGGCCCAGCGCGCGTACGCGTCGGCCTCGTAGTAGCTGACGTGCGCGACCGGCGCGTCGAAGTCGATGTCGCGTCGCCCGCCGAGCGTGAAGCAGCTTTCGTCGTCACCGTGCCAGTACAGCGGCCGCTCCCAGCCGCATTCCCTGATCTTCGCCCAGCCGTCAGACAGCCACAGGTCCGGTTTCGTGTAACCGCCGTCACGGATGAAGTCGCGGAATTCGCCGTTTGTTACCAGGCGCGAACCGATGGCGTGCGCGTGCAGCAGCGTCGTGTGCCGCGGCGTTTCGTTGTCGAACGTGAAGCCTTCGGCGTTTGCGCCGATCTCGACGATTCCGGAGCGGCCTTTCACGAAATCGTGAGACGGTGCACTGCGCTGCGGCGGTTCGGGGAGCGACGGGTGGACGGCCGGCTGCATCGGGTTGCAGGAAAAGACGTGCTTGAGATCCGTCAGCAAAAGCTCCTGGTGCTGCTGCTCGTGATTGAGCCCCAACTCGACCAGGAACGAGAGTTCCTCGTCGTCTTCGTGCCTGCGAAGCAGGTCGAGCATCGCTGCGTCGACGTGCCGTCGATACTTCACGATGTCCGCCACCGTCGGGCGAGCGAGGAGGCCGCGCTTCGGTCGCGCGTGCATGTTGCCTACTGTGTAGTAATAAGAGTTGAACAGGTGATGGAAAGCGTCGTCGAAAACGCGGTAGTTCTTTACCCGCTGACCGAGAATGAAGTGTTCGAAGAACCAGGTGACGTGTGCGAGGTGCCATTTCGCCGGGCTGACATCCGGCATGCTCTGCACCACGTAGTCCTCGGTTTCCAGGTGTTCGCACAGTTCGAGTGTGCGATCACGCACGCGCGAATATCGCGCCGACAGCGTATCGAGAAGGGCGTCGCGACGTGCGGCCTTCCTCCAGGGAAACATGGGAAATCCTTTCTCGGGCGGACCGACAGCCTACGAACGCAAGCGGCGAATGTCAAAAAACCGCAGGGAATAAGCTATTGATTACGAAATGATTACAGCGGCAGTTCCGTGGTCTTGCGCACGGTGCGAATGGCGACGCTCGAGTTGACGCGCGACACGCCCGGCAGCCGCGTCAGCGCCTCGTTGTGCAGGCGCTCGAAGTCCGCCATGTCGGAGACAACGACGCGCAGCAGGTAGTCGAACTCGCCGGTCATCAGGTGACACTCCATCACTTCCGGAATGTCCTGCACCGCCGATTCGAATGCGGCGAGTTCGCTCTGCTCTTCGCGGCGCAGCGCAATGTGCACGAACACTGTGCCGGACAATCCCACTTTTTTCTGGTTGAGCAGCGCGACGTAGCGTTCGATGTAGCCGGCCTCCTCGAGCGTGCGCACACGCCGCAGGCAGGCCGACTCGGACAGTCGCACCCGGCCCGCGAGCTGCACGTTGCTGATGCGGCCGTCCTTTTGCAGCGCGGCCAGGATGGCGCGGTCGTAGCGGTCGATCTGCATGGAGGATTCTGCGAAGGAAGGGCTTGATAACGGCAGAAGATGCCACGAATAGCCCCGAAAGTCACTGAAACAGCAAGGAGATTGCGCGAATCCGGCGTTATCCTTGCAGAAAGTTGCGGGAAAAACCATTCCCGGGAGAGAACAAGATGAAGATCGGGGTACCCAAGGAAATCAAGGTATTGGAATACCGTGTCGGCATGATTCCGGCCGGGGTGCGCGAACTCGTCAGCGACGGCCACGAGGTCGTCGTCGAGACCAATGCCGGTGCCGGCGTCGGCATGACCGATGCCGACTACGAAGCGGCGGGCGCGAAAGTCGTCGGCAGCGCGAAAGAGGTATTCGACGCGGCCGAGCTGATCGTCAAGGTCAAGGAGCCGCAGCAAAACGAGTGCGCGATGCTCGGCCCCGACCAGGTGCTGTTCACCTACCTGCACCTCGCGGCGGACCCCGCGCAGACCGAGGCGCTGGTTAAATCCGGCACCACGGCGATCGCCTACGAGACGGTCACGGATGAAGATGGCTCGCTGCCACTGCTCACGCCGATGAGCGAAGTTGCCGGCCGTTTGTCGATCCAGGCGGGCGCGTTCGCACTGCAGAAAGCGAACGGCGGACGCGGCGTGCTGCTCGGCGGCGTACCCGGCGTGATGCCGGGCCAGGTGCTGGTCATCGGCGGTGGTGTAGC
>CALKYK010000153.1 GCA_938003715.1 uncultured Gammaproteobacteria bacterium | reverse complement strand
CGTATCCGGCGTGTCGTCGTAAATCGAGACGAAGCCGAGCGAGCGACTGCGCTCGAACGCCTCGACGTCGTCACTTGCCGCTTTGAAAAAGCGCGGCACAGCTTCGCCGTCACCGTCGTAGACACCGGCGTCGCGCAGTTCCGGATCGGTGACCGAACGGTTCACCGCGAGCGGCAGCTGCACCGAGACGATGCCATCGTCCGTATCCGTCAGCACCGGGAATCCCCACGCGTAATCCTGCATGGCGGGGAATGCTGCTTCGCCGTTTTCCTGCGCCGCAGCCGAGCCCGACGCAACGACGAGTACGGCGATGGCGACCATGCACGTGCGACAGTGAGAGTTACGCGGCATCCGGATTCTCCTTTTCCGTGACGCGCCGGCGCGGCGGTGCCGGTGCGTAGTAGCCGACGACCAGCAGCATGCCGCCGACGCCGAGGAACGACACGATGCGGGCGATGGTACCGGTATTGCCTAGGTCAACGAGGAACAGCTTGACGACCACGATTGCCATCAGTGTCGTGCCGGCGATCCAGATCGAGCGCCGCGCCCGCCGGGCCCCGTGAATCATGCCGCCGAGTCCGAGTATCGCCCAGTAGATCGACAGCGCGGTCTGCACGGCCGTCGCTTGCACGAGCGAACCCGGGCGCCAGTCGATATTGCCGAGCAGGTGCACGCCACGTATGACGGCCAGCGTCGAAAGAACGAACGCCGCGAAGGCCCAAGCGTAGATTGCAATCCGCCACGCATCCTCACCGAACCACTCGGTGGTCGATTTCGCGGTCCGCACCAGGTCGAGCGCAACGAACAATGCCGCCAGGGTCAGCGCATCGAACGGATTGAGCAGCGGCAGGTAGGGCAGCGGCGCGGGGGCGCCCGAATTGTCGATGCCGGCACCGAACAGCACCAGCAGCGCCACACCGGTCAACGTGGCGGCCGCCGCCAGGTAGGCGGTCCAGTAGCGCTGCAGCGGCCAGCCAGCGCGTTCCCGCAGCCGGCCTGCGGCCGCGGCCGTGAGCAAGGCGACGAGCAACGCTGCGCTCGTTTTCCAGACGTCCGCGAGTCCCGCTTCCTGCAGGCGCCAGTGAATCTCTATTGCGAATACTGCGACAGAAAGCAGCGCACCGGCATAGTGCCAGGCCGATTCGAGCCGGCCGCGGCCGCCGTCGTATCGTCTGAGCACGTAGAAATGCGCGGCAATTGCGGCAAACCAGGAGAGCGTGCCCGCACCGACGAAGAAGTGCTCGAACTCGTACAGGTATCCCTGCCCCATCATCCACGCGGCCGGCAGCCAGGCCAGGGTCGCGACGCGCGCGGCCGGCCACTCGGTGCGCCCGGCCAGCCAGGCCAGGAGTGCCGCACTCGCGGCTCCGTAGGCGACGAGCAGGTGCAGCTTCGCGTCCCCCATGATGCGATCGAGAATCTCGATACCGCCGGCGGCACTCCACCAGCCGAGGCCCCAGACGAGCAGGGCAACCGAAACCCACCCCTGCAGCGGCAACGGCTGACGATCGGCGTGCAGGCGATAGGCGGAGAACAGCGACGCGACGGCCACCAGTAGTGCGCCGAGGAAGTTCGCGTTGATGAACGGCCAGCCCTGGTCGAAGATCCAGCCGTCGCTGATGAATGCGATGCCGCTCGCGAAGACGAGCACGGTGCCGGCAAGCTTCGCGAGCAGGCCGTTCTGGCGCACGCCGACCCAGGTGAGTGCAGCACCCTCCAGCGCCCATGCGACGGCAGTCCAGCGATCGTCGAGCGCCAGCGGCACGGCGATGGTCGCAAAAGCGACCGCAAGCGCGACGAAGGACTCGGTGAGCAGGCGCATTTCCGGGCCGCGCTGGCGGTGCAGCCAGACGCCGGTCAGCACGTAGGCAATCGCCAGGACGATCGCGCTGATCGCGAGCCCGTACTCCGTTCCCTCGACGAGCTTCGACTGCAGCGCGAATGCGATCACCGGCGTGCCGAATATCAGCGTGCCGTCGACCAGCCCCCGGAGGTTCGGCGGCTGCCGGTGCGCCGACAGTATCGCGATCGCCTGGTAGAAGACGAAGAACGCGATCAGGAACGGTTCGGTACTCCAGAACAGGGCCGGCCGGTAGTACTCGTAGCCCCACATCGTGCCGACGCCGAACGTGAAGAAGAAGCCGAGCAGGTTCAGGGTGCGCCAGGCGCGATGCCAGGCCGTGTACAGGATCGCACCGTTCAGAAGCAGGTAGTAGCTGAACAGCGCGACGTGGTTGCCGGCGCCGGTCGATACCAGCACCGGCGCGAGAAAACCGCCGACGGTGCCGAGAATGGCGAGCCAGCGCGCGTTCTGCGCGACGGCCAGGATGCCGGTCGATACCGTCAGCATCACCAGCAGGAAAAACGCCAGCGACGCCGGCAGCAGAGGATGCAGCCGGAACGCGGCGAAAATCGTCAGGTAAAGCGTGCCGATGCCGCCGCCCTGAAGGCTGAGCGCGTAGGTGCGCATGCGCTCGCGCAGCCGCCAGCCGAGCGCGAGCACTGCAATCGCCGCGGCGGCCACCAGCAGGTAGCGCAGCTCGATCGGCACCACGATCAGCTGCCGGTCTACGGCGTACTTGAGGAGGAAAGAAACGCCGAAGAACGACACCAGTACGCCGAGCTTGACCGGCACGTTACCGGTCGTCAGCCAGTCCTTCGCGGCATCCAGCGCCCGGTCGGCGAGGCTCGGCTCCTCTGCGGCCCGAGCAGCCGTGGCCGGCGCGGGCGATTCCGGTCGCGGCCACCGCGACGCGGCCGGCGCCGGTTTTTCGGCGGGTAACGCTTCTTCCGGCGCCGCCGTCACCTCGTCGTCCGGTACCGGTTCGTACAGCGATACCGGCCTGCCGGCGGGCGGCAGCTCGCGTCGCGCCGATGTTTTCTCTTTGGATGCTTCGGCACCGTGTTCGCGCCGCGCCTGCCCTTTTTCGAGATCCCGCAGGCGCGACTCGAGCCGCGCAACGCGCAGGACCAGGTAGCCGAGCAGCGCGCCGGCGCCGACGCCGAGCATTTCCTCGCTGCCGGCAGCAAACCACACACCGAGCAACGCACCCGCAATGACGAACAGGATAACCATAGTGGCCCGACTCCTTCGTCCCGCCCGCGCGGGACCGACCAGCGCTCATCTGTTTCAGCGCTTTTGCAGCGCCGTATTCTCGGGCATGCCGCCACCGCCGGCGCGAGGAATTGGCGATGGCCTCACGATGAATCGCCGTGACCTGCGCGGATTTTACATATTCATCGTCGGCGGCGGCCCACTGCAATGACTTCCCGGCGCTTTCGCCGGCGGCGTGACGCGCTGCCCCGAATTGCTGAAAGCCGCTAAAGATCAGGCCTTCGCGACCGATATCCCCGTGTGAGTTTTGTCAAATAACGGCGACGGCCGGGCTATGCTGCGACCCTTCACAAAACACAGGACGGCGAACGTTCGCGCCGGCGTCATGCAGGACGGCGACCATTTCGAACTCGCCATGGTGCGCCGGCTGAAAGAAGGCGGGCTCGGGCTCGCCGCGTGCAACGTCGACCTGAAAGGCGGACCTGATGCCTGGCTGCCGCGCGCCGCCGAAGGCCTGGGCAATGCCGACCTGCCGAAAGCGCGCGTGTCGGTCGTACTCGGCGCCGACGTCTACTCGCTGCAGCTGATCGAAGCGCCGAACGTCGCCGACGACGAAATGTCCGAGGCGGTGCGCTGGCGCATCCAGCACCTGATCGAATACCCGATCGGCGAAGCGGCCATCGACATCCTCGAGATGCCGGCGCACTCCAATCCGGGCAACAAGCCGATGCTCTGCGCAGTCGTCACGCATCGTGACGAGATCCTGCGCCAGATCGAACGCATGCAGGCCGCGGACCTGAAGCTCGACGTCATCGACATCCCGGAGCTGTGCTTGCGAAACGTCGCGGTGCTGCTGCCGCAGGATTTCGACGGGGTCGCGTTCCTGCACTTCACCGACGACTGCGGCTACCTGACGATCACCCGACAGGGCGTCCTGTACATGATTCGCCGCATCGAAATTTCGAAGCGCGATCTGTCCGGAGGCGGTGACGAGTTCTCGCTGCAGGAGCGATCGGCGGGCGTCGCGCTCGAAGTACAGCGCTCGCTCGACTACTACGAAAGCCACTACGACTGCCGGCCGGTCACCGAACTCGTGCTCGGCCCCGGCAAGGACCTGGATACGCTCGCGACGTCGCTCAGCGAAAACCTCGGCATCTCGGTCACCCGATTCGCGCTCGAAGACGTGTTTCGCATGGAGAACGAAATGCCCGAGGACGTGCAGAGCGACTGCCTGCTCGCGGTAGGCGCGGCATTGCGCTCCGACCACATCGGTCGGGAGGCGCGGCGATGAAGCAGCAGATCAACCTGTACCTCCCGGAATTCCGGCCGGAAACGAACGCTTTCCAGTCCATGTTCATCGTGCAGGCTGCCGGCATTCTGCTGGTCGCGCTGATGCTGATCTACGTTTTCGCCCGCCAGGGCGTTGCCGGCATCGACCAGGAACTCGAGATCGTCGCGCGCCAGGAAGTCGTCGCACTCGAACGGCTGCAGAGTGTCGGACCGCTGATCACCTCGATCACCGGCGAACAAAGCTGGGCCGAACAGCTCGACGATGCGGCGCGCATGCTGGCGGAGCGGCAGGCGGCGCTGAACCTGATCCAGGGCACGCGGCTCGGCGACACGGATGGTTTCTCCCGGCACCTTCGCGCGCTGGCGCGTCAGGATCTCGACGGCATCTGGCTGACGCACATCGTGCTCTCCGCGACCGGAGACCAGACCCGACTCGAAGGCCGCGCGATTCGCGCCGAGCTGATCCCGCTGTACGTCCAGGACCTGACATCCGAACCGGCGTTCGCCGCGCAGCGCTTTCATCGTTTCGAGATCGACAACCCGCCCGACGACGGAGAGTCGGCGCTGGTGTTTTCGATGGAAAGCGGATCGACGATGCCGGGTGGCGGCAAATGAACGGCCTCGACGAACTCCGTGCGCAGGTCGCGCCGCTGCTAAAGAAGATCGACGCCCTGTCGCGACGGGAACGGCTGCTGGTCATGGTCACGCTGCTCGCGCTGATTGCGGCGGTGTGGCAGGTAGTGTTCATGGAGCCGCTCGGGCGCCGCGCGGATGCGAGCCGCATCGAACTGACGTCGCTCCGGGAACGCATCACGACTGCGAATGAAAACCTCGAGGAGCAGATCCTGCAGCTAGCGAGCCGCGGCGGCGAACAACGCACGCGCATCGCCGACCTCGAACGCCGCATCGAGGAAATCAACGCGACGCTCGGCAACTACGCGGCCGAACTGATCGACCCGGCGGAAATGGCGCACGTGCTCGAAAACATCCTCGAGCAGCAGGCGAATCTGTCGCTGGTGCGCATCCGCAACGTCGCGCCGCAGCGCCTGTCTGCCAGCGAGGACGAAAGCGGCGTGATCTTCTACCGGCACGGACTCGAGATCGAGCTGGAAGGCAGCTACGCCGCGTGCCTCGATTACCTGGGCGAAATTGAAGCGCTGCCGTGGCGCCTTTACTGGCAGCTCCTCGACCTCGAGGTTGTCGAGTACCCGCGCAACCGCATTCGCCTCGAAGTGAGCACGCTGAGCCTCGATGAGGAGTGGATCGGTGCGTAGCCCCCCGCTGGCTCTCGCGCTTGCCGCGGTCCTGTTGGCCGGTCACGCCGGTGCGGACGATCGGCTTCGCGACCCGACCCGCCCGTATACGGCCGGTCCTGGCAACACTGCCGCACCGGCGCCGCGATTCCGCGTCAACGCGATCATCGTCTCTGACGACCGGCGTATCGCCATCGTCAACGGGCGCCGGGTCGGCGTGGGTGACCAGGTGAACGGCGCGACCGTACGTGAAATCACGAAAAACGAATTGCAGATCGAAATCGACGGCCAGGTGCGAACGCTGACGCTCGCCGGTCGGCCGCGATCACGGCAATGATTGATGGAGCCAAGCCGATGCTGAAAAGAATTTACCTGCTGTGCCCGGCGCTCGTCGCCCTGGCAGGCTGCGATGCGCTGATGCCGCCGCGCGCCGATGGCGCAACCGTCGGTGACGGCAGCGAGTCGGCACAACAGAGCATCGAAGCGGCACTCGACGCGGCGTCGCAGCTGCCGCCGCCCGCGCCGGCGCAACCGCAACCCGCACCCGGAACGGCCGGCATGCCAATCGATCCGCGCGAGGCGCGCTTCGACATCAGCACCGAAGCCACGCCTGCGCAGGCGTTCTTCATGGCGCTGGTCGACGAGACGCCGCACAACATCGTCGTGCATCCGGACGTGGACGGCGAGATCTCGCTGATGTTGAAACAGGTCACCGTTGCCGAGGTCCTCGACGTCGTCAGCGAGGTCTACGGCTATCACTACCGGCGCACGCCCGCAGGCTACGTCGTCTTTCCCGCGACGCTGCAGAGCCGCATCTTTCACATCAACTACCTGGACCTGCAGCGCTCGGGTGTTTCGCGAACGCGCGTGAGTTCCGGACAGGTCAGCGAGGGCAACCGCCGCAGTGGCGGAGGCGGCATCGGCGTCATCGGCGGTGCGGCCGGCGGCATCGCGCCGGTCTCGGGCGGCACCGACTCGCAGCAGCTCAGCGGCTCGCGAATCGAGACCAGTTACGACGCGGATTTCTGGGTCGAACTCGAGGAAACGCTGGTACAGATGCTCGGCGGCGCGCCCGGACACCAGGTCGTCGTCAATTCGCAGACCGGCGTCATTGTCGTGCGGGCAATGCCGGACAAGCTGCGCTCGATCGCCGACTACCTGGAGAAGATCGAGGACATCGCCGCGCGCCAGGTCGTGCTCGAGGCGAAAATCGTCGAGGTGCAGCTGAACGACAACTTCCGCGCCGGCATCAACTGGATCGCCGTCGCGGAAAACAGCGACGGCGAAACTTTCACGTTCGGCCAGGCTGCACCGCCGCCCGGCTTCACCGGCGACCCGAGGGACCTCGGCGGCTCGCCCATCACCCT
>CALKYK010000152.1 GCA_938003715.1 uncultured Gammaproteobacteria bacterium | reverse complement strand
AACATGCTCGACGACGAGGACGACCGCAAGATCATGGAACACGCGATATCCATCGCCCGCAGTTTCGGCCTGTCGGTGGTCGCAGAGGGCGTAGAAAACGAGGCCACGCTGGAGGCACTCCGTGAGCTCGGCTGCGAATTCGCGCAGGGGTATCACATCAGCAAGCCGTTGACGGCAGACGACTTCGCCGAGTGGGTGCGCGCGCGAGACGCCGGAAATGGCTGACTATTCGCAGTAGCCGGGATCCGCCACGCCGCGGGTCGTGAAATCCATGTAGGTCGATGCGGCAAAGGTCGTGAAGGCCGGGATCCCGTATTCCTTCTTCGTGTGCGGCAGGATCGCGTGCTCGACGTACATACTGTAGGTCTGCCCGGGTTCCAGCGTGCCGCCCGGCACGACGTACTCGGTCGCACGGTACGTCAGGTAGTCGTCGCGTTCGAACGGGCGGCCGCTGTGCACGATGTCTTCGACAGTACAGCTGTCGATCGCGACGAATATGAGGTCGTCGAGCACACCGTTCGCGTCAGCGCGCCCCTCCTCGAATGGCGGCCAGGTGATGACGAGATCGTTTTCGGTGTCGACGGCATCGAAGGCAATAGTCTGGCCGCCCTGGCGAAAGATGATGACCGGCTGGCGCGGGAATTCGCGCCCGGCGAACGTCACGACACTGTTTGCGACGGCGCCGGCCGGCGTTGCAAAGGTGAAGGAATACGGGCCGGACGGATATTCCGCCTCGAGCGCCTCGTTGTCGGCCGCCAGGCCGCTCAGGTACATGACGTCGCCGATTTCCTCGGATTCCGAGTAGCGATATTCGAGCTGATGTGTCGTGCCGAGCGGCGGCGGAAACGTCACGCTGGCGTTGCTCACCGTGCCGCCGGCGGCGATGAAGATTTCCGCGAAGAACAGCGGCTCGAGCATTTCCAGCGAGGAGTCCGCGTGCTGCTGGTAACGCGCCACCTTGCCCGCGCCATAAAACGTGACGTGCTCGCGAATCGCGGATTCGCCCGCCGCCGCGGACAGGTCGGCTACGTTATCGCGCTGACAGGCGGCGACGAAGACCAGAAGCAGAAAAACGCTGCCGTTACTACGCATCGTGGTTATGCCCCCCGTTCATTCCTGTATCGGCCGGTAGTGCCGCCGGCCGTGCGCCCGTCCCTGGTCTCACACGGGCATGATGTCACTGCGCCGTCGAAATTCCTACCGGGTGTTGCCTGCGAGTCAGCCGCAAACTACGGTCAGCGAACCGGACAGTCCGCCGCCGTATTCTCGCCGAACGACGCATGACTCTCGCGCAGCATTCGTTCGAGCTCGCCTGGCATGCCTTCACGCGCCAGTGCATCGGTGATCAGCTCCCGCGCGATCCGGGTACAGCCGCGGTCTGCGTAAACCTGTGCGAGATTGTTGATAGCTATGGCGTCGCCCGGTGCCAGTTCGAGTGCATTCGAGTACGCCGAGAATGCCGACGCCGGATCGCCGTGCGCGTAGTGCGTGTTGCCGAGGCCCAGCCAGGCAATGGCATTGTCGGGCCAGGCACGGGTTGCGGCAGCGTAAGAACGCATCGCCGTGTCCGTCAGCCCGGCGGACTCAACGGCGGCAACCGCCTGCAGGTAGCGAACGGCGACCGGGCGCGCCGGCAGGTCTCCGGGCTCGAGGATGACGAATGCCCAGTTGCCGGCTCGCTGCCACGATGCAAGGAAGCGACTGGCGTGCAGCACGTGCCGCTCGGTCTCGCCGGAACGCAGCACGAACGCGTCTTCTTCGGGCAGGTAACCGATCACGACCGCGTAATGCCAGACGGGCCACGCACGGGCGCCGAGATTCTGCAGCACGCCCACGGGTCGTCCGGCCCGAAGTTCTTCGACGACCGCCGGCAGGTCCGGATCGATGACGTAAGGGATCCGGCCGTACGCGCGGGCGGCTGCCAGCATCTCCGGCTGGATGCTGCCGCCGAGCTCGGGCACGTATACCCGGCGGCGCAGTTCCTCCGGCCCGACTGCGATGCCGGCCGTGTTCAGCAGCGTCGCCAGCGCGGCCGGACCGCACTGGTCGGTCGACTGGGCGTGGAATGGCGTGGCAGTGAGTTCGATCGGCGTGTCGAAACGCTGCAATTCCGCCAGGAGGCTGCGATTCCCAGCGCAGCCGGCCAGCGCGACCAGCAACGACACGGCCAGCGCTGTCCGCAGCAATGTGAAACGCCCGGCCTTCAGAAGGAATTGAATATATTCGTAACGTCGAGGAGTTCGAGCACGACGAGGACAATCGCCACGATGCCGACGACTTCGACGATACCTGTGCCACCGGCCGGCAACTCTTCCAGGCGTTCGGCGAGCAGCGCCAGTTCGTGATCGGCAAGGCTCGCGACGCGCAGAGATGCGTCGATGGGATCGACGCCGAGGTCGACCAGCAATTCTCGTACCGATTCCTGCTGCAACACGCGATTGACGCGCTCGACATTCGTTTCGCGTTCTGCGAGAGCGAGCGCCTCGCCGGTGCTGATGACTGCGGAGACCGCAGTGGTCGGTGTCGCCGCGCAAAACACGCCGATTGCAAGAAGTGCGAAGAGCAGTTGAACGGGCCTCGATTGAATGATCATCGTTACCTTACTCCGTTGGCGACGTCGGAACATTTCCGGATCGTAAATTGCCGCCGTTGCGGCGGCAACATGCAGCCGCCGCTGCGCGGCGCCTGCCGGCCGCGATCGCAACCCGCGACCGCGGATTTGCATTAGAATCAACGGGACATACCGGGCATCGGGAACCGGCCGGCCCGCTGAGTGCCGGGCGGGCGAGCATTTGCGGGGCGCAGGCCTGAAACGGGCAACGGAGACCGGGGGGCAGCCAATAGAACTGCGCGAGATAAGGGTTGAAGCGGGTGCGATCGGGCTGGTCGTGGCCACGCTGGCCTACGTCGAACTGTTTCGCCGCGCCGGCATCATCGTGCCGGTGCCGTTCCTCACCATTTACGGCGTAATGGCAATCATGGCCGCCGTTGCTGGCATGCGTGCCGGGCTGATTGGCGCCCTCTTCGTATCCGCGTACATCGCCTACGCTGCTAGCGAAAACTTCGGTCCGCCGACGCTGATTGGTGGCATCCCCCAGATCCTGAGCGCCGCCGTTCTCTCTCTGGTCATCACGTACTTCCTTGGACAAAACCGTGACCGACTGCTGCGAACGATGGTCGCGCTGCGTCGGCGCGAGACGGAGCTCGAGTTCGCGCGCGACGAACTCGAGTCGACCGTTCGGCATCGCACCAGTCGCCTGGACAAGCTGAGCGGCGAACTCGTCGACACGCGGCATCACCTGGAGAACGCGGTTCGCTACTCGCCGGCAGCCGTCTTCGTCGTGCAGTCGGACCGCACGGTAAAGAGCGAAAATCCGGCGGCATTGCAACTCCTGGGAGTCGACGAGTTACCTGACGAGTGGCGCAGCGTCGACGTGTTGCTGAGCCATTTCAAGCTGTTTGCGCCGGACGGCTCTCCGATCCCGGTCGGTCACGGGTTCCTGACGGAAGCACTCGAAAACGGACGCAATACCGTGAATGTCGAATGCCGGGTCGAAATGCCGGACGGCCGGAGTCGCTGGTTGCGCGCAACCTGCACGCCGATCCGCACGGCCGGCCTGAAAATCACCGGCGCCACGGTGATCCTTCACGACATACAGGCTGAGATTGTGCTGCGGGAAAATGGTCTGGACGCGGTAAGCACGGAGAATAAAACAAACGTATAGGACCAGGATCGTGATCAGCGCCCGCAGCTGTCCGTGACACAGATCTGCGTTGCGCGACAGGCATTGTCGGGACTCTTTACAGTTCTCCGAAGTCCATTATTTAAGTATCTGAATTACCTGTAATTAATCTCTGGCACAGGCATTGCATCCGTTCCCGTCATGAAACGGATGTCGATCGTCGCGCTGCTACTCCTGGCGCTCACCGCCGCACCGGCCCGGGCCGGAACCCTGACCGCCGTGATCAACGGCAAGTCGACCCACGTCGATTCCACCTGCGAGTGGAACGACGCGAATAACGGATTCGGCATCGAGTACGAGTTCGCCGACCAGTCGCTCTGGCGGCCGGTCGTCATGGCCAACGGCTTTCGCGACAGCAACGACGAAATGTCGTATTTCGCCGGCGCCGGACTGCACCGGCGCCTTTTGCGTACGGACAGCCTGGGCGGCGCCTATCTCGACGCCGGCCTGAACGTTTTCGTCATGACCCGCCGCGACGTCAACGACAACAAACCGTTTCCCGGCATGCTGCCGAGCGTAACTTTCGGCAATCGCTACGTCGGCTTCAACGTGACCTACCTTCCGGTCAGCGCGGTAAAAAACATGCTCCGGGTCAACATGGCGGACCCTACCGTCAGCGGCATCTATTTCCTGCAGTTCAAGGTCAATGTCGAGCAACTGTTGCCGGGTACGAACTGAACCGGCGCTATTCCCGCAACACTTTCATCGCCATCACGCCGACGAAGCCGACGCCAAGCGCGAGCGCAAGCCACAGCGCCAGCGTGCTCCAGCTGAATGTCGACGGCGCCTGCAATGCCGATGCGCCGCCCAGGGCGTAGCGTTCGCCGAGCGTTGCCGCGCGCTGCTGCTCGCTGGCGAGCCCGGCCAGCGATCGCAGACCGAAGCGCCTTTCCTGCGGGAAGTTGTCTTCGGCATCAGCGGCCCGTCCGGCGGCGAGCGTATACGGCGGTGATCCCTGTGCAACAAACAGCAGCGTATCCGGGAGCCATTCGACTTCGAGTTGCATCGGTACGTCGGGGCGGCCGCGGGTCACGACGACTTTGAAGCGGCTGCTGCGCGATCGCGACACGCCGACCGCCGAACTTTGCACGACGTCGTCGCCGCGGCCGATGTGGTAGAACGTGCCGTCGGCGATCCGGTACCAGCGCTCGTATTCATCGGACCAGCGATGGATCTCCGCGGCGATCACGGTGTTCGGCTGCGGCAGCACGATGCGCAGCCGGTCGGATTTCACCGCGCCGCCCAGCGAGAATATCCGCTCGCCAGGAGGCCCGTTCGGGTCGGCATCGAGCAGCAGCGTTTCGCGCACCGCACCCGGCACGCCCAGCGTGTAGGTCGCGCTGACCTCCGCAAGACCCCAGTCCGGGGGCAACGAGTCCCAGGTCAAGCGCAGGAAATCAGCCATCGTTGTCGAGAGCAGTACGCGTCGCTTGACGATACTCGCATCGTCTTCGACGAGCTCCGCGATGGCCGAATTGCCGACGCGTTGCCAGGCCCGCAGGTCGTTGCTGGCCTCGACCGTCACCTCGCCGATGAAGGCACTACCGGTCTGCGTCCAGTACAGGTCCAGTGCTTCGATGCCGGCGTCGAGCTCGCGCGTGTCGACGATGTAGCTGGAGAGGGTACGTTCGACGACCGGCTGTCCGTCGGCGGTTTCCAGCTCGAGCGTCGTGCGCTCGCCGTCGCGTTCGAACAGCAACTTGAGGTCCTGCTGCGTAT
>CALKYK010000151.1 GCA_938003715.1 uncultured Gammaproteobacteria bacterium | reverse complement strand
GGACCCCCGCGGCAAGGGGGCCCCCCTCCACTCCCCGCTCCCCCCCCGCGGCCGTGTAGGCGATGGTGGCCAGCTGGAATTCCGGGTTCTCGATCTCGGTCAGCGGCGGGAGTTCGTCGCGCATGGACCACATCCAGGCGGCGATGCTGGTGGCGAACTTCATCCAGCTGCGACGGGAAGGATTCGAACCGAATCGCGACCTGATCGTGATGCTGACCGCGGACGAGGAGACGACGGGCGCCGGGGCGGATTGGCTGGTCACCGAACATCGCGACCTGGTCGATGCCGACTTCGCGCTGAATACCGACGGCGGGCTGGTCATGCTGCGCGACGGCGAACCGCGCGCGTTCATCATGCAGACCAGCGAAAAAATCTACGCCAGCTTCGAAATGGAAGCGCTCGACCCGGGCGGGCACAGCTCGCTGCCGCGGTCCGACAGCGCAATCTCTCGGCTCGCCCGGTTCCTGGTTGCGCTGGACGAGCATCGTTTCCCCGTCGATCTGAACGAGACGACGCGTGCGTTCTTCTCGCGCTGGGCCGAGATGGCGCCGCTCGGCGAACGGGAACTGATCACGTCGGTGCTCGAAGATCCCGACAATGTAATGCTCGACGAGCACCCTTATTACAATGCACTGGCACGGACCACCTGTGTCGCGACGATGCTGGAAGGAGGTCACGCAGAGAACGCACTGCCGCAGATGGCACGTGCAACCGTGAACTGCAGGATACTGCCCCAGTCATCGGTGGCCGAAACGGTGCGTGTGCTGGAGTCACTGGCAGAAACAGAAGGACTCACGGTACGCCAGGTATTCGACTCGCGGCCGAGCCCGCCGTCGCCACTGCGCGACGACGTCATCGAGCCGGTCGCGGCCGTCGCTGCCGAGCTGTGGCCCGGCATCCAGCTGATACCGGAAATGAGCACCGGCGCGACGGACGGTTTGTTCGTGCGCAATGCCGGCATTCCGGTCTATGGCGTGTCTGCGATTGCAGAAGACCCTGACGATATTCGCGCGCACGGCCAGGACGAGCGTATCCGCATCGAATCGTTCCGCCAGGCGACCGATTACTGGTACCGACTGGTCAAGACGCTGTCCAGCTATTGATTTTCGGCGCCGGTCGAGTTCAGGTCAGAATCCGCGCACGATACCGACGGTGACCTGGGTTCGGTCATACGCGTAGGCTGCGTCGCTCGAATCGTTCTCGGCGTAGCGGATTTCGCCGGTCGCCTGCCAGTTCGCGTCGATCTCGTAGGCAAGCCCTGCGTGCACGCTCCGGAGATCCTCGTTTCGGGAGTTTGCAAGTCCGGAAAACCGGCTGTTGCGATAGCTCGCGCCTGCCTCGTAGCTCCAACGTCCTCCGGACCAGTACCGATAGCCAATGCCCACACGGTAACGGCGCGGCGACACACCCGGGTCGTCCCGATCGTTGTCCTCGAGGCGCAGGAGGACCGAAACATAGTGTGGTCGGTTTCGATATCGGTAGCGGACATCGACCTGCTGGCGCGTGCCGTCTATGCCGGAATAAATCTCGTTCGCATCGGAAATCCGGTCGAATGCGTACCGTAGTGACAGTGCCTGTCGGTCGCCCACGTCCCGTGACGCCCGAATTTCCGCGCTGATTCGGCGATCGAAGAGATCGCCGCCAAACGTGCCGATCCCAGCGCCCGCGCCCAGTTCTGTTTGCCAAGCGGCAGCACGCCGCTGGTAGAAAATGCTGCCGCGAAAATCGAGCTGGTCGAAATCGTCCGCATCCGCGTAGGCAACAGCATACCCGTTCAGTTCGAAGTTGAACGATTCTGAATTGGCGACCGGGCCGCGCACGAGGCCGAATACATCAAGCATCGGGCTGGATGCGGATTGCCCGGCCGGTATGCCGAGAGCATCCAGCAGAACGACGTTGTCGTCGTGTCCCGAGCGCAGGCCGAATGCGCCGCTCAACCTGTCGTCGGCGGTTGCTGCCTCGGGCAGCCGTCCCAGCATGCGGGAAGACAGGATACGCAGCGTTTCATTGTCCCCGCTCTCTTCGTAGGCGCGAAGGAAATGCGCGCGCGCCGCTTCCGTGTCGCCCAGCCTGTGCGCAGTCAGACCGAGATTGTATTCGGCCAACCCGCGCATGCGTGGATACCGGTCTGCAATCAGGCGGAAGGTGCGCGCGGATTCTTCGTAGCGTTCGAGTTTGTACTGGCACACCGCGATGTTGTAGTGCACGGCGGGTCCGTCCACGCCGTCGGCCGCCGCGGTTTCGAATTCTGCCAGCGCGGCCGCGAAATCCTCACGTTCAAATGCCAGCTGGCCCGCCTGCCAGGGATCGTGAGATTCGGCAATCGCCATGACCGGCGCAATAAGAAAGAGCCATCCGGCGACCACGACAGAACACATCACGCAACGGGTGAATCCTCGCATTTGCCTGTATCGTCGCGCTTCCACGCAAAAAGAATGCCCATTGTGCCGCGACACAATGGGCAGGCTCTATGATACAGGTCCGGTTTGACTCCGGACCGGCGCCGTCAATTGTTACCGGGCGGACCGGGGGGATTCGGCGGGTCCGGTCGATCCGGGCGATTCTCTGATCGACCGCGATTCTCGCGATTTTGCCGTGCTTCCTCGGCCATTTCGGCGCCACGTTCCTTCGCTTCCGCCGCATTGTCCTGACCGGCTTCGCGCCGCTCCCGGTTTGCGTTTGCGTTTTGCAGGCCGTTCACGGCCTTCTCGACCGCGGCCGAGTTTTCGATCGCAGCCGCCGGAAGCGAGATCTCTTTGGTCACCGCGTCAGGCAACTCCGCCTCCGCTTCGCCCATGAGGCGTATGGTTGACTCGATTTCGTCGTCCGCATCGCTGTCCTGGGCGTAGCCGGCATTGACGCCCAGCGTCAGCAACAATACAGGCAACCAGGCAAGTCTGTAATTCATGATGTCACCCAAGAGTCGTTAAGAATCATACCGCGCATCTGCGAATCCCAACATGTTTCAGCTGCTGGAACCGTTATCCGTGTGCAGGTTGATGACGAACACACGGTTACTTCGGGGATGGCTGAGCCGCACGATCATTTGTCCGCCATCGGAACCCAGGGCGCGAACGGGCAGCCGGAGGCGGTTGACGCCTGCATCCAGATTCTCGGTCCACGTGAGTTCTCTCTGTCCCGCATATCCGTCAAGTTCCACATCGCCCGTCAGGACGATGCTGATTGTCGCCTGGTCGAGCGCTTCGTCCGCCTCGATGGCAAGGTCCATTTGCCGCGATTCCTGGACCGATATTGCGAACGAAGCCGAGCCCGAACCCGGTCCGTCCGGCAATTGCTGCCACGTGAAGGCAATGACAATTCCGAACAGCGCCGCTGCGGCAAGGGCACCGAATCCGGCTCCGCTCCAGAACCGGTCGCGCGTTTCGGAACGGCGATCGACACCGGCCGCCGCAGCAAGCGTAGCCTCGAACAGGCCCTCGGGTGCCACATTAGTGCCCCGGCTCCTGAGCAGCCGCAACGCGTCGGCGCCGCGGAACGCAGCCTTGCATTCCTCACACTGTGCGATGTGCTCCATGTGTGAGCTGATGTCGAGGTACTCGTCCTTGCTGCCACCGCGATGATGAACGTACTCGAATAACTCTTCGCATTTCATCAGTGCAGTTCTCCGTTATCAGGATCAACGTCGACGCGCGTTCCGCACTTCAGCATTCGCAGGAATCGATTGCGCGTTTCCTGTAGCTGCTGGCGCAAAGACGCGGGTGACATTCCGGTCATCGCCTCGAGATGCTCGAGGCTGCGACCCTCGATGTCATGCAGCTTGAGAAGGCGACACTCTTTGGTGTTCAGGACGACGGTCGCGCGCAAGACGTCTTCAACGCGGATCACCTGTTCCGATTGCAGTTCCGGTGACTGGCTGCCGCACTTCAAGCGTCCCAGCCAGTCGATTATCGAAGCCATCGTCATCTCTTCCCTCCGACAATTTTCAGTTTCGGACCATTCAGCTGTTCGCTCTGCAGCAGGCGACCGAGTTTGGCTCGGGTCCGAAACAAGCGTGACTTGATCTTGCTTTCGGAATACCCGGTCAGGCCTGCAAGTTCCGCGATTGTCATTCCCTCGACGTCGTGCATCGCCAGCAGCGCACAGAGCTCCCGATCGAGCAGGTCCATGGCGCGCATGACGCGTTCGATCCGCAATGCCCTTTCCGTCTCGACTTCCGGATCGATTCCGGACTGCACTTCGCCCGCAACTGCCTCGACATCGGCCGACGACTTGTCGTTGTGCAACGGCGACCGCAGACGACTGCGACGTTCGTCAATGAAGCAGTGGTACAGGACCCGCAACAGCCACGCCCTGGGATGCTCCAGCTTCTCGAATTCATCGAGGCAGGAAAACGCCTTGAGCGAAACTTCCTGCACGAGGTCACAGGCATCGCTGTCTTCCTGGACGAGCCGCCGTGCCGCGGCGTATAGCGCATCGAAATGCGGTTTCAATGCCGCTTCGAAACGTTGAGACGCTGATCGCCGCCTGGATAGCCGGAGCACCTTCGTCACGGGTGTCGCACAACTTTGACTGTCATCAGGTTCATAAACGCTCAGAAGGCTTCCCCGGTCGCATGAACTTTACATAAGGCCGCATTTTTCGACCGGGCACAGTCGGCAGTTTCCGCAGTTTGCGTTCGCCCCCTGGCGTTTGATTATGTCAAATTCATGCAACGCTTCGAGCTTTCTCGCCGTTATCCAGTTCGAAAGACGACCATTCCCGTCGCGCCATTTGCCGTGGCGGGCAGAATTCATTTCGCTTGTTCAGGGGAAAATTCATGACAGCACGTTCCAAGTTTGGTGGCGGCGCTATTATCGGCGCCTGCCTGGTTACGCTTTCGGCCTGCGGCGGCTCGGGATCACCGCCCGGTGTCGCTACCGACGCGACCGGCATTGTGTCTCTTTCGGTCAGTGACGGTCCGGTGCATGACGCGACGAAAGTCTGCGTCTCATTTGACGAGATCGAGTTCAAGCAAGGCGAGGAAAGTACTGTTATCACCCTGGATCCTGCGGAATCGGTCAACCTGCTGGACTTTCAGGGCATGAATGCGGCGCCGATACTCGTCAACCAGGAATTGGCGGCCGGCGAGTACCAGTGGGTTCGGCTCGGTGTGGACGCGGTTCGCGGCAGCAACGGCGGCAACGGCGATTCCGGCGGTGCCGGTTGTGACGGAGAGGCGTCTTACGTGGTCATGGAAGACGGCGGCGTATACAACCTGTACATACCGAGCGGTGCACAGTCCGGCCTCAAACTCGTGGGTGGATTCACCGTGATCGCAGACGGCATTGCGAATTTCACCGCGGAGATCGACCTGCAGAAGTCGCTGAAGGCACCGCCGGGCCTCGCACCGGACATGATGTTGCGGCCGACCATCCGCCTTGTGAACAACGACGAAGCCGGCGCCTTGACGGGGCAGGTGGCGAACGAACTTGCGACGGCAGAGAGCTGCGAGCCGTCGGTGT
>CALKYK010000150.1 GCA_938003715.1 uncultured Gammaproteobacteria bacterium | reverse complement strand
CGGTCCTGCGTCACATCCCACGAACGTGCTGACCTGACGAACGTCGGCCGCAAAGTGTTCTGCCGTATCGCGCGGCATCTTGCACAACGCAAGACGCGGTAGGTTTTCTGACGAACAGCCGATACTGGCCGCTACGTCCGCAACTGTAGTCTGCTTGGCGTCCGCTATCGCGTTGAGTACCGCACCGATGAAGCCGTTGTGACCTTCAGCCTTGCGCGCGAGGATCTCCATTGCATTCGCGTTACTCGCCATCGTTTCTCGCTCTCCGTGCCCGGTTTAGTGTCTTTTTGATTCTGTCTTTGTGCCGCTTCACTTCGGCCCGCTGCGAGACCTCGTCCATGTCTTCCAGCTTCAAAACAGAAACGTACTCGGAGGTTTTGCGGACATCGTCAAGCACGAGACCCGCTAGTTCCCTGTCCACCGGGTCAGCGAATGTCTCCTGCATGAAAGCCTCCAGTTTGTCCGCCGCTGCCAATTCGCGAATCTCATCGAAAACTGGATCAGCGTACCCCTCTATTTGTGTATTCCCGCCAGATTTTGAAAGTTCGACAGGATCAGTGACCTCGAAGCGCTCATCTCGCCGGTCCCCCTTCGCCAGGAGGTTCATCATGTCGCCGTTGGCTGCCGTTCGGAGGTATGTGAGCAGCTTGGATTTCGAACGGTCGTACTTTGCAGGGTCACCCAGATAGTCCATCAGGGCCTGGGTCACCGCCTCGACGCGGAGGTGTTCGTCCTGCCCGGCGTAACGTCCGGCAAGGTGATTCAGAAGTACAGGGAGTGCGGCTTCTGCGAGTTCGGCCGGGGCTGTCGGATCACCGGCAACCAAACGTTCATGGAGGTCCTGTACCTTGTCAGCTTCCTCATTCAAACCGAAGCCGGATTCCTCAACGCAATCATTAACTCTTGCCGCATACGTTTCGCCAGCGGACTATCGCTACTTGGCGATGTCGGAAATGGGAGTGACCTCCCTCCGCCGATCTCTCTCGGGATACCGTCAACGTAATGCAGCCCCGCCTGCCGACTCAGCTGACGAATGGTCTGCGCAGTGTCGTCAACGTCGGACGTCAAGAGGTCGGGGCCGAAAACCAGAATTGCAACCCCCCCCGGCTTCAGAACGCGCTTTACCTGGCTGAAGACACGCCGAACATCCGACAAGTAACGCCGGAAGATCGCCTGCCTACGTGGAACAACGATTTCCGAGGACAACCGCGACTCCAGCCTCGTCGGCAAGCCGTCGATCTGGTACATACCACGCGCCGAACCGCACATAGTCCCACGCAACTCACGCAGGTCCGCCAGATCGTGGCCCATCCACACAAGCGACATCTTGTGACTACGCAGGTAGTCGATTGCATTGAGGTACGGTGGGGAAGTCAGTATGAAATCCACACTCGCATCAGGAATCGACAATGCCCGTGCGTCCGCCACTGAAATAGAGCAGGACGCGCCGACAGGTGGCTTCTTGCCGACAAAGGGCATTCGTTTCTCGGCTTCCCTGAACCGCCGTTCCCAAGCGTCGAAAGGCAGCACTACTTCCTTGCTAAAATTTCGCCTCGGGCGCGTTCGCGAGGTATCCGTCGCGTAGGACGCTGTGGCCGACTTCGCGATGATCAAACTGGAGAACACAGCCCATGCCAAACGGGACTCAGACGTGCTATCGATCTCGCCAATCGCTCGTGCAAGGGCCAGCAGCTGTTCCTGTGACTCCGCCGGGAACCAGTATTCGATGAATTCCTTGCTCTCTTCCGGCATTTTGAGGCGGTCGATGGACACGAAGTACGGCCGCTTCTTTAATAATGAAGTCGCGCGGTCATAGACGTGGTCACGCACCCGGTCGAACGTGTTCTTCGAGTAGTAGGATGTTGCCGCCCGACTCAATGTCACAGCCATCGGATCGAGGTCTGACCCGTAGCACGGCCGCCCCAGCTTCCGAGCAGCAATCGCGGTCGTGCCCGATCCCAACATCGGGTCCAGCACCTGGGCGGTCGGCTCAGTCAGGTGATCGATAAGGTTTGTGGCCAGTTCAAGCGGCATACGCGCCGGAAACGGATGGAACGCTCTGTACTTGGTCTCGAATTGGCCTTTAGCCGCCTCGCGGAGTACCGACTTGACCCGAGCGGCCCCTGCCACATGCTTATTCGATCCCACTTCCCTGTCCCAATTGGTTGAAACTGACGCCTGACCTTAGGTTACCGCACGCTGGACGTCACTGGTACGGCTATCAAGCACTTACGAATTACTGCCACCCCACGGTGTGCCGCGTCGGTGTAATCACCACGGAGTGCTCTTCAAGGCGCTCCAAACTGAGAAGCAGGTATTTGCTGCGATCCCACGGAGAGCCCCCTCTCGGTTACGTCGCCATGGACAGACCACAAAGGTTCGCCACATCGAGAAGCTGCTCGGTGTATCTCCCATGGAGTGACCGTTGAAAGCACTCCATGTTGAGAAGCTTCTTTCAATGACTTACGAATTAGCGCCCATCCATGGAACGCCCCGGTATTTACCCTTCCCCTAGGGAGCCCTCGAATATTCCTAACCCCACGGAGCCCCTCACGGGTTTCAACCTTGTCTGATCTTCATGTTTAATGAACGCGATGGCGTCAACTCCGAGCACCTTACAAAGCAGAAGCTCGCCGGCCGACAATTCGGTTAAGACTACACTGCCCGCGTACACATTCTGACGTGGGGTAACGAGACGGCACTCAACGACTACGGTCACATCAAGAACGTGATCATGGCGGGAGTGATACTAAAGCCCATCGAGGCGCTTGCTGGCGAGTACCTCGGCCAGAGGAGTGACGTAAGAGACGCCGGGGCTAACGAACCAACCCTCAAATCGCTTCAGTACTCCGAGGCGTCCCACCTGACGTATCAAGGACCCGATCGCGGCTCGATGCGCTTCAACGAATTCCACAACCTCGGGCAGTCACAAGCACGTCCCGGCAACCTCTTCGTGATCCACAATGAGAAGGATCTGAAGCGACGCCTTGACCGCGTCATGCCCGGAGCAAACTGGCCTGTCCGGACTGCTGAATGGGAAGTCAAAGGCACTTACGATACTTCCCTGAGACTTGGCGCGTATCTCCGGCTCCAACAGCAGACCGGCACATTTCGAGTCTCGATTTGTAGGGCGAAGTCTGACCTCGACCTCGGCAACCTGCCGTCGAAGTCATGGCTACGTGCCCGCGATGCAGGCTCGAGGATTCACCCTGGGAAGTCCGGGGCGGTTGGTTCGAGCACCTTTTCCCCTGAGTGGTCAACGCTATGTAGACAGTAGAGCATCGGCTCCAGCTGCGGCGTCTGTGACAGTGGAAACCCCTTGGATGTCGTGTCCAGTGGCGCTCCATGGATCAGCGACTTACTTCCTGAGGTACACGTGGTGGACTCTGCGTCCGTTCTCGAACTTCCTTACTACCCATATGGGCGTGTTGCCAAACTTAGTCTTACTAACTTTCATATTGGTCTCCCAATTCAGTGAATGAGTTACCACGGTAGCACCTCCAATTCGAACTTGGGGGATGGCGACGAAACGGTGCCGCATTTTGAGAACCGCAGCGAAGTTAGGGCAAAGGACGCCGTAGCCTTCCTCAGGGATGCGCCATCTGCACCGTACCACCCCGTAAAGAAAAACGCCTGCAAGTCATTGACTATGCAGGCGTTTCTTAGGTTGGTGGTGATGGGTGGACTTGAACCACCGACCTAAGGATTATGAATCCTTCGCTCTAACCACCTGAGCTACATCACCGGAATTCGTCTCGCGAGGCTGCGAGGGGCGCAAATTCTCCGGGGGCCGGGTGCGGGTGTCAAGGGAGCGAAGCCGGCTATTCCAGCCCGAACACGAACAGGGTCGAGCCCGCGGTCGTCACGATGCGTTGCTTGCCGTCGTGGGCGTACGCCATCGGGTTCGTGCGGACCGCGCCGCCGGCCTGGAAGTCCCACAGCGGTTTGCCGGTGGCCGCGTCGAGGGCGAACACGTTCCCCTCGTTGGAGCCGCCAAAGACGAGCCCGCCCGCGGTGGCCATGACCCCGGCCCAGGGCGGCGAGTGCAGCATGAACTCCCACTGCTGCCGGCCGGTGAGCACGTCGAGCGCGCGGATCGCACCGGACGCATCGTCGCCAGACAGCGCCTGCCCGCCACCACCGAGAAACGGTTGCCCTTCCTCATACTCCACGTCCGCCTTGTAGTAGATCGCTCCCATGAGCCGCGTCGCGACGAAGAACTGTTGCGTTTCCGGGTTGTAGGACGGGCTGAACCAGTTCGTCGCGCCCTGCAGGCTCGGCCAGACGAGGTTGCCTTCGTAGGTCGGCTCGGTGTCCGGCAGCACGATCGGCCTGCCGTTCTCGTCGAGACCGGCCGCCCAGGTCTGCTTCGAGTATTCGTTGCCGTGCAGGAACTCGCCGGTTTCGCGATCCAGCAGGTAATAGAACGCATTGCGATTGGCCAGGGCGACGATCTTTCGCTCTTCACCATGCCACTCGGCATCGAACAGCACCGGGATCTGGTTCGCGTCCCAGTCGTGCGTGTCGTGGGGTGTGAACTGGAAGTGCCAGCGCAGCTCGCCCGTATCCGGGTCGAGTGCGATGATCGAGCAGGAGTACAGGTTGTCGCCGGGGCGAAGGTCGCCGTTCCAGTCCGGTGCGGGATTGCCGACCGTCCAGTACAGGAGGTCGAGTTCCGGATCGAAGGATCCGGTCAGCCACGTCGAGCCGCCGCCCGTCTGCCAGGCATCTCCCTGCCAGGTTTCACTGCCGGGCTCGCCCGGCGCCGGAATCGTGTAGAAACGCCACATCCGCTCGCCGGTGGCGGAGTCGTAGGCGTCGACGAAACCGCGCACGCCCGCCTCCGCGCCGCTCACGCCGACGATGATCTTGCCGTCGATGGCCAGCGGCGCGAGCGTCAGTGCGAACCCGATCTTGTTGTCGGCGACCTCGACGTCCCAGCGCACCGCGCCGGTAGCCGCGTCGAGCGCCACGAGGTGCGCGTCGAGTGTGCCGACATACACGGCATCATCGAGCAGGGCGACGCCGCGGTTGACCATGGGAAATCCGATATGGAGCACGTCCTCCGGCATCTCCGGCGACCACGTCCACAGGCGTTTGCCGGTGCGCACGTCGAGCGCCGTGACCGTGCTCGGCGGTTCGGTGATGTACATGACGCCGTCAGCGACCAGCGGCGTGGTTTCGACGAGGCCCGCGCCGGCATGCGTCGGCGCCTGCATCTGGTAGGCCCAGATCACTTTCAGGTCGGCAACGTTTTCGGTATTGACCTGCTCGAGCGGTGAGTAGCGCTCGGAGCGAAACGTACCCGAATAGGTCAGCCAGCTTTGCGGTTCGCTCGACGCATTGACCAGGCGTTCGTAGCTGACGTCGGCCACTGCCGGGGTTGCGATGAGTACCGTCGTCAAGGCGGCAATCGAATTCAATTTTCTCAATCTTCGCTCCGCAGACTCATCATGTAGGAAACGACGTCATCGACGTCCTGCTGAGAGAGCACGGCGCCATAGCCGGGCATCAGGCTGTGCGAGAAGACCTTTTCGTATTCGCGCAGCTCGTCCTTGCGAAAGGAATGTACGACGCCGGACATGTCGCGAACCTGCACGCTGAATTCGTCTTCGTTGATGCGCAGGCCCTCGATGCGGCCGACTGCCGTTTGCAGCCGTACGGTCAGGTAGTCCTGGTAGCCCATCGTTTGTGACTGCGCGTCGGCAGGGGCAATGAGAGACTGCCTCAGGTACTCGACGCCGCGCCGGTCGCCGACGTCGGTGAGCTCCGGCCCGATGCCGATGCCCGCGCCGTCGACGATGTGACACGCCGGGCATCCGCCGGCCGCGTGGTAAATCTCGGCACCGCGTAACGGGTCGCCCGGCATTTCTTCTTCTTCCAGCCGGCCGAGCGTGCGCACGTAGCCCGCAACCCGCAGCGCCTGGTCTGCGTCGAGCGTCCAGATCGCGGGCATGCCGGTGCCCGGAATGCCCTCGCCGATCAATTCAATCAGCGCTTCGTCGTCGGGTGCGTATTTCAGCCGCGAACGCGCGAGGTTCGAGCCCTCGCCGCCGGCGCCGTCGATCCCGTGGCAGCGCGCGCAGTGCACGCGAAACAGCCGTTCGCCCTCGACGAGATCCTCGCTATCGAGCTCGTCCAGGGGTGACTGCGCTGCGACGGGCAGCGCGAGTAATGACAGGAATAATACTGGTAGTGTGGCCGATCTCATCGGGTCGCGACTGTTGTTGTTTTACCGACAATCTAGCAGACAGCGGGATATTTACAATTCGTGCGACTTGCGCGTCATCGCGAGGCGGCGCTGCCGCCGTAGCGATCCATTGCGGCATACGGTCGACATCTGCGACCCGTATAATGCCGGCCTTCGCACCAGGGGCCCGGTATGTTCGAAAATCCGGAAATCGACTTCGACGCGCTGCCGAATGTAGACGAGGTCCAGTGGCGCAGCATGGACCCTAAGCTGATCCGCTATCACGTAACCGGAATGGCGATCACGCTGGCAATTGTCGCAGCCGGCATCGGCGTGTTTCAGGGCGTCGTCGGCGGCATCTTCGGCGCCGACATCAGTGTCGGCTACCTGTGGGCGTTGTTGCCGGTCATAGCGGTGCCGGGTTTCGCCTGGCCGTTCCTGTCCGTGCCGCGCATGGGGTACGCGCTGCGGGAACACGACATACTTTATAAATCCGGCGTCTTCTGGCGCACGGTGACCGCCGTACCGTTCAATCGGATCCAGCACGTCGAGAAGTCGTCGACGCCGCTCGACCGGCGCTTCCAGATCGCGTCGTTGCAGATCTTCACGGCCGGCGGCAGCGGCGGCGACCTGCAGATACACGGGCTACCTTAACGCGTCGCCGAGCCGATCCGCTCCCTGATCCTGGACGAGGCCGGCGCGAGCATCGAAGAGGACTGAAACCAAAAGATGGCGGCACACTTCGCCGCTGGCCGCCATTTTCTACCTCGGCCGGATCTTCAAAGGCATCACGCAGAACGCCGTGCAGTCCCTCGCTCCGCTGGCGGCGTTTCTCTATGCCGCGGAAGGCAGCCTGATGACCCGCATCGTCGTCGGTATTTCACTGTTCCTCGCCGTTACGATCATCGCGTCCGTCGTCCGTTACTGGTTCTTCCGCTTCCGCATCGGCGATGACCGCATCAGGATCCGCGAGGGCGTGTTCAACAAGAAACAGCTCGACATCAAGTTTGATCGCATCCAGGCCATCAATACCGAGCAGAATTTCATCTACCGGCGCTTCGGGCTCGTCAACGTTACATTCGATACGGCCGGGTCAGCGAAGGAAGAAGGCCATCTGCCCGCCGTGCCGAACGAACTCGCCGAGTCGCTCCAGGCCAGGATCAGGCGCGAGGCGCCACTTCGTGCAGATACCGCCGAAGGCGCCGACGCGGAGCCTCCATCTTCGCGACGCAGGCTGTTGACGCTCGGCAGCTCGGACATCGTGCGCGTCGGCATCGCCGACAATCGCGCGCTCGTCTTCCTGCTATTGCTCGGACCGTTGAGCGAACAAATCGACGAGCGCATTGGCGACGTCGTCAACGATCGCGCCGAGGCGTATTTCGAAAGCCTTCAGCTCGGCCTGCTCGGCGGCATCGCGCTGCTTGCCGCAATCGTGTTCGCGGTGGTGGCAATACTGGTACTGGCGTCGATCGTCGGCGCTTTCCTTCGTTATCATCGCTTCGTCCTGGTCGCCGACGAGGACGTGCTGCGGTCGACCGGCGGTTTGCTGACGCGCCACGAACACTCGATACGATTCAACAAGATCCAGTCGCTGCTGGTTCGCCAGCACGTGATGCGCCGCTTCATGGGCCGCTTCGAAATGCGCGCCCGCCAGGCCTCGAGCGGCAGCGGCGGGCGCCGCGACTTCAAGATTCCGCTGCTTGCCGCTGACCTCGTCGCCACGCTAAAGAGCGAGGTCTTCGGCGATGAACTTCCGGACGCCGATCTGGATCCGCGTTCGGCAGAATTCCGCGCTTTGCATCCGCAATACCGGCGCTCGCGCATCCTGCTGGCCGGCGTCCTGCCGGCGCTGCTGGCGGCCGCGACGTTGGCGATGCCGCTCGGTTGGTTCTCGCTGCTGTTGCTGCTGTGGATACCAATTGCTGCGCTCTTTGTGACAGTGCTGTACCGGAAATCCGGCTACCAGGTTCGGCCGGACGGCATCGTCCTGCGCCGCGGCTTCTTCGGCTATCGCATGACCGCCTTCCTGCACCGCAAGGTGCAGCGCATCAGCCTGACGCAAACCGTTGCCCAGGCGCGCCGTGGCGTGGCGACACTGCGGTTCTATCTTGCCAGCGGCTCTGTCAAACTGCCGTACATCGATCACGCACTGGCGACGCGGCTGCGCGACTACGTTCTGTTTCGCGTCGAATCGAGCCGCAAGGCATGGCATTGACAAGAACAATAACGAAGAGAATCCGTGCGATCTCCGCGCTTGCGACGCTTGTGGTACTCGGCGCGTGCGCGGAATCGCTGCAGGGCAACCGGCCGTACATACTGACGACCGCGACGACCGGCGGCACGTACTATCCGGTCGGCGTGGCGCTCGCGACGATCACGAAGTCCCGCCTGTACGAAAGCAACGGCATCACGCTGTCCGCGATCAGTTCGGCCGGTTCCATGGAAAACATCAAGCTGATGCGGGACAACCAGGCGCAGTTCGCGCTATTGCAGGGCATCTTCGCCGCGTGGGCCTGGAACGGCGACGGCCCGTTCCGCAATCGCCAGACCTTCGTCCGCTCGATCGGTGCGATGTGGTCGAACGCCGAGCACTTCGTGCTGCTGACCGAACTCACCCGAGACGGCACGATCATGGATCTCAATTCGCTCGACGGGCACCGATTCGCCATCGGCGCGCGCAATTCCGGTGCGGAGAAAAGCGGCGATTACATTCTTGAAAGCCTGGGCATCGACTATCGCGAAAAGTTCGGCCTCGCCTACATGGGCTACGGCGCCACGGCAAACGCGATCCAGGACGGCACGATCGTCGGCATGAATATCCCGGCGGGACCTCCGGTAAGCGGCATCACACGCGCATTTGCCGCTGTCGGCGATGAGATCACTCTGCTCGAGTTCAGCGATACGCACCTCGCGGCAGTCAATCAGCGCTACCCGCTGTGGAACCGCTACGTGATTCCTGCAAACACCTATCCCGGCCAGGGCGAAGCGGTGCAGACCATCGCCCACCCGAACGTGTTCGCGGTGCGCGCAGACGTGCCGGAAGAATCGGTTTACCTGATTACCAAGACGATCTGGGAAAACCTGTCCGCACTGCACGAAATCCACAAGGCGACCCGCGAGATGCGCATCGAGGCCGCGCTCGGCGGTCTCGGCGCGCCGCTGCATCCGGGCGCCGTTCGCTACTATCGCGAAATCGGGCTGACGATTCCCGACGCGCTGCTGCCGCCGTGACCGGGCACGTCCTGCGCTGGGCGGCGGTCGGCTTCGCGCTGTTCCACGTCTACAACAACCTGTTCACCGCGGTCTCCGAACTCTGGTTCGCGTCAATCCATTTTGCCGGCTTCGGTGCACTGTGCGCGCTGTCCTTTCACGGCAGCGACACGGACAGGCGGCGGGGTCCGGGCATTCTGAACGCGGTGCTCGCCCTGTTGAGCGTGCTGACGGCCGTATACCTCGTGCTGTTCGAGAACGCGCTGTACGCCCGCGAGGCGAACTTCATGCTGGCCGACTACATCTTTGCCGGCATTACCGTGCTGCTCGCCATCGAGTTCACGCGCCGGACCAGCGGCTGGTTCCTGCCGCTACTGATCTCGGTGAGCCTCGCGTACATGCTGTTCCTCGGCCGGATCGTGCCCGGAGTATTTGCGTTTCCCGGCCTGAGCCTGGAGACCGTGCTATACCGCAGCTATTTCAGCGGCGACGGCATGTTCGGACTGGTTGCGAACATTTCCGCCACCTACGTATTCATGTTCATCCTGTTCGGTGCTTTCCTGCTGAAGTCCGGAGCCGGCGACTTCATCGTGCGCATTGCACACACGATGGCCGGGCGCGTCCAGGGCGGTTCCGGCATCGTCGCTGTCATCGGTTCCGGACTGATGGGATCGGTATCGGGGTCCGCGGTGGCGACGACGGTATCGACAGGCGTCATCACGATTCCTTTGATGAAGCGGACCGGCTTCTCGCCGCGCTTCGCCGCCGGCGTCGAGGCGGCCGCCTCCACCGGCGGGCAACTCATGCCGCCGATCATGGGCGCAGGTGCATTCGTGATGTCGAGCTACACGCAGATCCCGTACCTGACGATCATTTCGGTATCGGTGCTGCCGGCGCTGCTGTATTTCCTCACCGTTTCGTACTTCGTTCGCATCGAAGCGAGAAAACTGAAGCTCGAGGTTCGCGTCGAACCGGATGCGCCGACCGCGCTGCAGGTTCTGAAGTCCGGCTGGCACTTCATCATCCCGCTCGCCGTGCTCGTCGCCTCGCTGATCTTCGGCTACACGCCGGTCCGCTCGGCGGCGCTCGCAACCGCTGCAGTCGTGGCCGTGTCCTGGCTGACGCCGTCGCCGATGACACTGCAGAAATGCTTCGATGCGGTGCTCGACGCGGTGCGCATCATGGTCCCGACCGCGGTGCTGCTGGTGGCGGTCGGGCTGGTCGTCAACGTCGTGACGACGACCGGGCTCGGCAACGCCTTTTCGCTGATGATCGTGGAGTGGGCCGACGGCAACCTGCTCGTCACGCTGCTGCTCGTTGCGCTGGCCTAGCTCATCCTCGGCATGGGCCTGCCGGTGACCGCGTCCTACATCGTCTTCGCAACGCTGGCCGCGCCCGCGCTCTACGACCTGATCAGCCAGCCGGCGCTGCTGAGCGCAATGCAGGCCCCGGACCTGCCGGCGAACATCCAGGCCGTCTTGAACCTGTTCGACGGCGACCCGCGCCGGGCATTCGTCGAGATGCCGCAGGAGATGCGCCAGCTCGTGCGCAACGAATTGCTGAGTCCCGAATTGCTGACCGGCATGTTGCTGAGCGCGCACCTGATCATCTTCTGGCTCTCGCAGGACAGCAACGTCACGCCGCCGGTCTGCCTGGTCGCATTCACGGCTGCGGCGATCGCGGGCACCGCGCCGATGCGCACCGGCCTCACGTCGTGGAAGATCGCGAAAGGCCTGTACCTGGTGCCGGCGCTGTTCGCATTTACCCCGCTGATTACCGGAAGTTGGGGGGAACGGCTGGCCGTGTTCGGCTTCGCCTGCGTCGGTCTTTACGCGCTGGCGGGGCTGTTGCAGTGGCACCTGGAAGAGCGTCTGACGCCGTTAACCGCAGCCTTGCTCATCTTCGGCGCGGGCCTGCTTTTGTGGACGCCGCTCGGCGCGGTGTGGCACGCCGTCGGCGCCGTGATCGTCGTCCTGACCGTGTTCGGCCAGCGTCGCGCTGCCACGCAGAGCGCATCGCTCACACGTTGAACCGGAAGTGCATGACGTCGCCCTCGCGGACGACGTAGTCCTTGCCCTCGAGGCGCAACCGGCCCGCCTCCTTCGCGCCCTGTTCGCCGTTGCCGCTGACGTAGTCGACATAGGCGATCACCTCGGCGCGCATGACGCCACGCCCGAACTCGGTGTGAATCTCGCCTGCCGCCTGCGGCGCGGTCGCG
>CALKYK010000149.1 GCA_938003715.1 uncultured Gammaproteobacteria bacterium | reverse complement strand
TATAGTTTGTCTACTAGTTTCCGGAAGTGTCTCGCTTCCGCGTCAACGTGATGCGGCACCTGAACGGCGTCGGCGCGGTTTTCCGTGCCATCCCGTCGAAGGCGTTGACGCTCGAGCAACTCAGCATGCCGGAGGTCGTGCGCAGTCTGTGCAAGCAGAGTTCGGGCATGATCCTCGTGACCGGCAAGACCGGGTCCGGCAAGTCGA
This sequence comes from uncultured Gammaproteobacteria bacterium, assembly GCA_938003715.1. GTDB lineage: Bacteria > Pseudomonadota > Gammaproteobacteria > Steroidobacterales > Woeseiaceae > SZUA-117. Next base: position 4,754 of record CALKYK010000149.1, on the reverse strand, counting down.
CGACGCTCGCGGCAATGATCGACGAGATCAATACGCGACTGAATGGCCACATCCTGACGATCGAGGACCCGATCGAGTTCGTCCACGAGCGCAAGGGCTGCCTGATCAGCCAGCGCGAGGTGGGCGTGCACACGGACAGCTTCGCGGACGCCCTGCACTCCGCCCTGCGCGAGGATCCGGACGTAATCCTGGTCGGCGAGATGCGCGACCTCGAAACGATCGGCGCCGCGGTGACGGCGGCGGAGATGGGTATTCTGGTGATGGGCACGCTGCACACGAACGGCTCCGCGCAGACTGTGGACCGCATCGTCAACACCTTCCCGGCCGACAAGCAGAGCCACATTCGCACGATGCTGTCGACGTCGCTGCGGGGCGTGATCTCGCAGCAGCTGCTGCCGACCAAGGGCAAGCCGGGGCGCGTGGCGGCACTCGAGATCATGGTCAACACGGCCGCGGTTGCGAACCTGATCCGCCAGGGCAAGCTCGACCAGCTCGAGACGTCGATGCAGAGCGGCGGTTCGATCGGCATGCAGACGATGGACTGGGCCCTGATGGACCTCGTCGAGAAAGGTGTCATTGCCGGCCGCGAAGCCTACCAGCAGGCGAACAACAAGCAAAAATTCCAGTCGGTTCGCGACGACACCTGATTGACCCCCAGTGATTGATCCGGCGATCGCCGGGGAACCGGTATGCCGGCGCCGGTCGCGTGGCATAATGCGCCGCTACGTCGAGCCCCCGACCTGAGAATGACCGCAACGTCTCGCAAGATCATGATGTCCAGTGCCCTGCCGTACGCCAACGGCGATATCCATATGGGGCACCTCGTCGAATACATCCAGTCCGACATCTGGGCGCGCTTCCAGAAGATGCGCGGACACACCTGCACCTATGTCTGCGCCGCTGACGCGCACGGCACGCCGATCATGATCAAGGCGCGGGAGGAGAACGTCACGCCCGAAGCGCTGGTCACGCGCGTCGCCGCGCAGCAGCTCGAGGATCTCGAGGCGTTCGACGTCGCCTTCGACAATTTCTACACGACGCACTCCGAGGAAAACGAGGAACTCGTCTGCCGGATGTTCGAAGCGCTGCGCGTCGCCGGCCACATCTATACGAAGACGATCGAGCAGGCGTTCGACGTCAGCGAAAACATGTTCCTGCCGGACCGTTTCGTGCGCGGCACCTGCCCGCGGTGCAAAAGCGAAGATCAGTACGGCGATGCCTGCGAGGTTTGCGGTGCGACGTATACGCCGAACGACCTGATCGACCCCGTCTCGGTGCTGTCGAATTCGAAGCCGGAGTGGCGCGAGTCGGAACACTACTTCTTTCGCCTCAGCAAATTCGAAATACGCCTGCGCGAGTGGATGCGCGAAGCCGACCTGCACCAGAACATCACGAGCAAGCTCGAAGAATGGTTCGAAGCAGGCCTGCAGGACTGGGATATTTCGCGCGATGCACCGTACTTCGGTTTCCGCATTCCCGGCACCGAGGACAAGTATTTCTACGTCTGGCTCGACGCGCCGGTCGGATACCTCGCCAGCTTCCTCAATCTCTGTCGGCGCACGAAAGACCTCGATTTCGACGAGTACTGGATGCCGGGCCACGACACCGAGGCCTATCACTTCATCGGCAAGGACATCGTCTATTTCCATACCCTGTTCTGGCCGGCAGTTCTGGACGGCTCGGGATTCCGCACGCCGACCAGCGTGTTTGCACACGGATTTTTGACGGTCAACGGCAAGAAGATGTCGAAATCGAGCGGCACGTTCATCAAGGCGCGCACTTACCTCGACAACCTCGACCCGAGCTGCCTGCGCTACTACTACGCGGCCAAGCTCGGCCCGAGCATGGACGACATCGACCTCAATCTCGACGATTTCGTCGCCCGCGTGAATTCGGACCTCGTCGGCAAACTGGTCAATATCGCCAGCCGCTGCGCAGGCTTCATCAGCAAGCGCTTCTCCGGAAAGCTGGCCGGCGAACTGGACGACCCGGACGCCTTCGCGAAATTCGCCGCCGCCGCCGAAGTTATCGCGGAACACTACGAGAATCGCGAGTATTCGAAGGCGATGCGCACGGTTATGGCGCTCGCCGACGAAGCAAACCGTTACATCGAGGACCGCAAGCCGTGGGTAATGGTCAAGGACGATGCGCAGGCCGATGCGGTGCAGGACGTCTGCACGCAGGGGCTGAACCTGTTCCGCACACTGATGATCTACCTGGCACCCGTGTTGCCGTCGCTTGCCGCCAAGACGCAGGCGCTGTTTCGCGAGAGCGAGTGGGCGTGGGAATCCGCCGCGGCGCCGCTTCTGGGTTCCGAAATCAATCGATTCAAACCGCTGCTGACCCGTGTCGAAGCGGACCAGGTGGCGCGCATGGTGGAACAGTCCAGACAATCCGACGAGGAAGCCGCAGTGGCCGATGAAGCCGACAACAACAGGATTTCGATAGACGAGTTCGCCAAAGTCGACCTGCGCGTGGCGCGCATCGACAAGGCAGAGGCCGTCGACGGCGCCGACAAGCTGCTACGGCTGACGCTGGACCTCGGCGGCGAAACGCGGACCGTCTTCGCCGGCATCAAGGCGGCATACGACGCCTCGGATCTCGAAGGCCGGCTCGTGGTCGCGGTAGCGAATCTCGCCCCACGAAAAATGCGCTTCGGCACCTCCGAAGGCATGGTGCTGGCAGCCGGCCCCGGCGGCGAGGACATCTTCCTCTTGTCCGCGGACGCCGGCGCCGAGCCGGGCATGCGGGTCAAGTAGCACTCGCTTCAATTGCCTGCCATCGCGGGCAACACCTCCGCTCCCGTCATTGCGAGGCCCGAAGGGCCGCGGCAATTCACAGCGAAACCATCGTCGGGGCGACGACCACCCACGAGCCTACAGGGACGTATCAAGGGCGTACCCCGAAACGACTTCCCGCAGGGCGCGGCTCAAAGATCGGGATACGGTGGATTGCTTCGGCCTTCGGCCTCGCAATGACCTCAAGGGACGTCCAGCGGACGTCCCTTGAGGTCAATTCGGGCGATCGGGGTGGCGCGGCCGCACCTGCTGCTGGCGGTCGCGAAGCCGGTCGCGGATCGCCTGGCGCTGTTCCGGCGTCATGCGGCGGAATCGTTCCCTGAGCTGCTGGCGCCGGTCGGGCGGCAGCTGGTTGAAGCGGCGGAAGTTGTCGCGAATGCGCGCTTTCTCCCGCGGCGGCAGGTTCTGGAACTGCTGGTAGCGATCGCGGATGGCCGCGCGCTGGTCGTCGCTGAGCGCCCGCCAGTTCTGGAACCGGTTACGAGCCGCGGCGCGCTGGTCGCTGTCCATTTCCGCGAAGCGGCGCGCACCTTCGGCGAGCCGCGCACGCCGCTCGGCCGGCAGCTCGTTCCAGTTCTCGGCCAGCGGCGCGAGCACCTCGCGCTGTTCAGGCGTCAGTGCATCCCAGTTCACATCGTCCTGGGCATGAGCGATGCCGCCCGACGTCAGGATCAGGGCTGCAACGACAGAGACAAAAAATTTAGCTTTCATCATCCAACTCCGCCAGCTTTTCTTCCCCCTGCGGTGCGGGATCGTCACCGTTGTTCTGCGACGCGACCGGCTCCTCGTTGTCCGCGGCAAAAAGCACCCAGTCCTCGTCCGACTCTTCCCAGCTTCCCAGGTACTCGAGAAACTCGAGATCCGGGGTTTCGGCGTTCTCCGCATAGAGAACGCCCGTGAATCCGATCAGGCCCCACAGTAAGGCGACCTGCATTCCCTGTCCGGGGCGCGCCCGGTCAGCCGACATTATTCGCAGGCTCCATGCTCGAATCCGTGTCATCGAGATCGATCCAGCTGTAAAACTCCAGATCTTCGATCATTTCCAGCTCGTCTTCCGTGAGCAGAATCTCGATATCCGCGGCCACGGACGTCTCGACGACGTCGTCTGTCGTCACGTTCCCGGTCCAGATCACGACCGCGAGCACAGCGGCTGCGGCAACGCCTGCCGCCGGGGCCCACTGCAGGTAGCGCCGGCCGGGGCGTTCCAGCTCCGCAAGCGCCGCGTGCCGGCCGCGATTCAGGCGCGACAGCGTCGCCGCGTCGAGTTCCTCGACGCTCTGGTCGAACAGCCGCTTCGCCTTGTCGCCGAAACGCGCCTCGTCTGTATTCTGCGTCCGTTCGTTCATTGCCAGTGTTCTCCAAGCGTTTCGCGAAGACTGTGCACTGCCCGCGAGTAGTGCGTCTTGACGCTGCCCTCGCTGCAGCCCATCGCGACTGCCGTACCTGCGACGTCCAGTCCCTCGAACGTGCGCAGCATGAATGCCTCTCGTTGCCGTCCGGGCAAATCTGCGACGGCCTGCTCGAGATCCTGCATCGCCTCGCGGTTCTCGAGTTCCTGATCCGGCGCCCGGCCTACCGGGTCGGGTGCCGCGGCCACCGGGTCGTAATCGTCGTCCTCGTTACCGCGGCCGAACCAGACCATTACCCGGTTGCGTACCATCTGCCTGCGTTGCCAGTCGCGGACACGATTCTGCAGGATGCGATAAAAGAGTGGCGTCCACTCGTCGGTCGGGCGATCCGCGTAATTTCTTGCCAGCTTGATCATCGCGTCCTGCACCAGGTCGAGCGCGTCGTCCCGATTTCTAATCGCGATTTCCGCGATTCGCAGGGCCCGTCGCTCCACGCCGGCAAAAAACCGATTGAGTTCCGCCTCGCGTTGCAGCGCATTGACTCCGTTCCGGCCCGGTGTTTCCGACGATGCCGCAAAAGTTGCGACGCACGCGCCCCTTCACTTCC
>CALKYK010000148.1 GCA_938003715.1 uncultured Gammaproteobacteria bacterium | reverse complement strand
ACCGAGTTAAGGGCTTTTCGAGGAAGAAAGACACGCCCGGTGGTCGTCGCCCCTGTGACCAATGCACCGCAATAACATCGTCTGATGATCGCACTGCCGGCCGCGGCGGCTGTCAAATCATTGACATAGCGGGTATCGACAATGTGCCCAGGCTGTTGCGTCGACGCATCAAGGGTTTTGCTTTGCGGCGACCTGCGGCAAACTAGGCGAAAGGGGAGCGAACGATGCTCATCGGAACCGCGTCCGACATTTCGCAACAGGTCCTCCGGACCGACGTTGCCGGCATGCCGCTCGAGTGGATCGACTACCGCGAGGCAGTCAGGCTGTACCACAACGAGCAGGTCGCCTATTCCTGTGGCACGCATCTCTATACGGTCCACGGCGGCTACAGCGCGCTGACGGGATGCCGCAGCGCAATCGAGGTCAACTCCATCATTGCCACCGAAGGGACCGGCCAGGGACTCAAGTTCGCGCGCGATCGCTACGTGCCGCCGCTCAACAACCGCACGCTCTTCAAGCGCGACGCGAACCTGTGCCTGTACTGCGGCATGCGTTTCCCGACCCGCGACCTGACGCGCGATCACATCACGCCGTTGTCGCACGGCGGGCGGGATGCGTGGAACAACGTCGCGACGGCGTGCCGGCGTTGCAACAATCACAAGGGCGGGCGCACGCCCGAGCAGGCGGCCATGCAGCTCATCGCGGTGCCGTTCACGCCGACCTACGCGGAGTACATCTACCTCAAGGGCCGCCGAGTGCTGGCGGACCAGATGCAGTACCTGCTCGCGCACATTCCGCGCACGAGCCCGCTGCATGCGCGGCTGTCCGACCATCTCGCCGACGGCGCGACGATTTTCGACGAATACCTGAACGCCTGAACCGGCCTTCCGTGAATCGGTCGCGGGCGGGGCGTACAATGCCTCGATGCAGTACCTGATCGATGCCAGCGTCTACATCTTCCGCGCCTACTATTCGATGCCGGACGACATGGTGGATGCCGACGGCAATCCGATCAACGCGCTGTACGGCTACTGCCGTTTCCTCGGCGATTTCGTCGAGCAGGTGAAACCGGAGTCGCTCGCGGTTCTGTTCGACGAAAGCCTGACGACGTCGTTTCGCAACACGATCTACCCCGAATACAAGGCGAATCGCGATCCCGCGCCGCCGGAACTCAAGCGCCAGATCGGGCAGTGTCGCGAGTTCACCGCGGCGCTCGGCGTGCTCGAATGCGCGCACCCGGAGTACGAGGCGGACGACCTGATCGGCACGCTCGTCGAAAGCGGCCGTATCGGCGGCGTGCCGTCGACGATCGTCAGCCGCGACAAGGATCTCGCGCAGCTGATCGGCAAGACGGACGTGTTCTGGGATTTCGCCGGCAAAGGCAAGATTCGCTACGACGACGTGCCCGAGTACTTCGGCGTGTGGCCGGAGCAGATCGCGGACTTTCTCGCGCTGGCGGGCGACAGCGTCGACAACATTCCCGGTGTGCCCGGCGTGGGCAAGAAGACGGCCGCGGCGCTGCTCAAGCACTTCGGCTCGCTCGAAGCGCTGTATGAAAACCTCGATACCGTGCACGAGGTGAACATCCGCGGCGCGAAGACGCTCGGCGCGAAACTCGAAACGCACCGCGACGCGGCGATGCTGGCACGTCGCCTGACCTGCATCGCCTGCGATGCGCCGTTCGACATGCCGGCAGAAGGGCTTGCGCCGAAGCGGCCCGATCTCGGCCGCGTGAACAGGCTGTATGACGAGACCGGAATCGGCGTCAACCTGAGACGCCAGGCGGAACGCATCGCCGACCTGTACTGAGGCCGCGGCGCACGCCGCGCTATAATTGCCGGATGCCCCAATGGCAGAGCCTATTCTCGGCACTGCGCGAAGCGGATGTGCGCGTGTCCGACCGCAACATGCCGCGCCCGGTCGGCGGCGGCGACATCAATGCCGCATGGCGCCTGAACGGCGACGAAGCGACGGTTTTCCTGAAAACCGGTTCTGCCGCGGACTACGACATGTTCCTGGCAGAGGCCGACGGCCTTCGTGAACTCGAGCGCGCGGCGGCGATACGCGTGCCGAAAGTGCTCGGCTGTGTCAGCTCGGGCAGCGAAAGTTTGCTGGCGCTCGAATGGATCGATTTCGAACTTGCCGGACGCGACACGGAGCGCCGGCTCGGCGCGCAGCTCGCGGAGCAGCATCGCTTCACGAGCGACCGGTTCGGCTGGCATCGCGACAATACGATCGGTTCGACGCCGCAGCAAAACACCTGGAACGACGACTGGGTCCGTTTTCTCACCGAGGAGCGTATTTCTTTCCAACTCGAGCTCGCCGCGCGAAACGGATTCTGCGGCGACCTGCAGATCGACGGCCGCCGGTTGCTCGACAACATTGGCCACTATTTCAATGATTACTGGCCGGAACCGTCGCTGCTGCACGGTGACCTGTGGGGCGGCAACTGGGCTGCAGCGGGCGGCGAGCCAGTGGTCTTCGACCCCGCCGTGTATTACGGCGACCGCGAGTTCGACATCGCGATGACGCGCCTGTTCGGCGGATTCGGCAGCGCGTTCTACGAGGCTTACGAGGACGCGTGGCCGCTTGCGCCCGGGCATGAGCGACGCCTCGCGCTGTACCAGCTATACCACGTGCTGAATCACCTGAACCTGTTTGGTTCGTCGTATCTTGCGCGCTCGCAGGCGTTGATCCGGGAACTGGTTTAGGCCGGCACATTGCCTATTTCGGCGGCGGCTCGTCCGACTCGTCAACCTCGTAAAGCTCGCCCAGGAAGTCCTCGTCGAACAGGAACAGCTCGGTGCCTTCCGGCGCCGATATCGACATGAACGCGCCTTCGAAGCCGGGAAACTCCTTGTGCTTGAATCCGTGCTGCGCCATCGCGATCCAGACCGCTTCCTTGTCTGCGCAAAGAAACGACATCGACGGCGTTTGGAGCGCGATGCTTTCACTCAGTCCGAGCGGCAGGCCGGCCGCGTTGAAGCGCATGTGGGTCGTCGGGGTTTCGCGCATGCGCAGGAGCTCCGGCGCCAGCGGCGCCCAGAACCTGCCGGCACGCAGTACGTCCCTGGCCGGCAGCGTCAGCTCGAAAAAGCGGCCGCACAGCGAGTTGTCCATGAACTCGTCCGGCGGCGAGAACGTGCGTGCCTCGATCATCCGCACTGCGTGACCGTCGCGGTCGCTGAAACCGACCTCGTTGAAAACGTCCTCGTCCAGGCGCATAAATTTGAAATCGAATCCGTGGTCCGACATCGAGAGTGCGTCGCGCGCGAGGTCCTGGTGCACGAACGTCAGCGCCGGCCCGTCGAAGTCGCGGTCGTGTATGCCGATGTTGATGACGCCGTCGCTGACCACGGCATAGCGATGCGACCAGATATCGCTGGAATCCAGCTCGCGGAATCCCAGCAGCTTGTAGAAGCCGAGCGTCTCGATGATGTCCGGCGTGCGTACGCTGAACTCCAGAAACTGTCCTAACACGCCGCACCCATGGCACGCGCCCGCTGTACGCTCTTGTCGAGCTGCCGCGCCGCGTCCGAGACGTTCCAGTCGGGCGAGGATTCGGGCCAGCCGCCGACGTTTTTTTCGATCGTTCGGGCGAGGAACGAAACGTGATCGTCACGCGCGTTCAGCGCGGGGATGTAGCGGAGTTCGCCGCCGCCGCTCTGCGAGAACAGCTCGGCGTTCTGCATTGCGATTTCCTCGAGGGTCTCGAGGCAATCGACCGCGAATCCCGGGCACACGACGTCGATCCGCCCGGCGCCCTGCCGGCCCCATTCCTGCAGCGTTTCATCGGTGTACGGCTTCAGCCATTCCTCGCGGCCCACGCGGGACTGGAAGCTAACGTGCCAGTCGTCGTCGCCGAGCTCGAGCTGTTCCGCGAGCAGCCGCGCGGTCTTCTGGCACTGGCAGTGATACGGATCGCCGCTCATCAGCGTCCGCCTCGGTACGCCGTGGAAAGACATCAGGAGCCGCTCGCCCCGCCCGTTCAGGTCCCAGTAGTCGCGCACGCTCGCGGTCAGCGCGGAGAGATACCCGGCCGCGTCGTGATAGTGGTTGACGAAGCGAAGCTCCGGAACCCAGCGGCGCTTGCCGAGCAGCGCCGTTACCGCCTGGAATACCGAACCGGTCGTGGTGCCGGAATACTGCGGGTAGAGCGGCAACACGACGATGCGACGCACGTACTGGTCGTGCAGCTTTTGCAATGCCGACGCGAGCGAGGGATTGCCGTAGGACATACCGACCTCGACGTGCACCGCACCCGACAGGCGCGCCGCGAGCTTTTCCTGCACGCCGCGCGCGACGTCCAGGGTATGCAGCAGGAGCGGCGAGCCGTTGTCGGTCCAGATCTTGGCATACGCTTCGGCGGATCGCGCCGGACGCGTGCGAAGGATGAAGCCGTGCAGAACCGGCCACCACAGCAGGCGAGGCAGTTCGACGACCCGGGGATCGGACAGGAACTCCGCGAGATAGCGACGTACGGCCGCTGCATCCGGCGCATCGGGCGTACCGAGATTGACGATCAGTACGCCAAGGGATTCCGGCAACCCGTGTTCGTACTGGGGCGTGGCGGCGAATTGCGGCATAAAATCCGGTACACGTAGCCAGTTTACGTGTCACCTGCCGTAGGCGTTCTCCCCCCGGAAACCGCGACAGGTCCTAAGTGACTGACGAACAGTACTAAATTGACCGGTCCGCTGCCACCGACCGTGCACGGTACGGGCCACCCGGAGTCATTGCATGCAAGTTGAACCGAGCCGCGACACGAACCCTCCGCCCGATCGTCGGACCATGATTCGCGATATCGCCGTCTTGCAGGTGAAACTGTTCGTCGACGGCGTGCGGGATTTCCTGCTCATACCGGTGTCGCTGGTTGCCGGCATCGTCAGCCTCGTCAAGGCGGGCAATGCCGAGGGGAACGCGTTCTACGACCTGCTGAAACTCGGCCGGCGCAGCGAGCGATGGATCGACCTGTTCGGCGCCGCCGAACGCGTGCACGGACCGGCGGGCCGGGATGACGACCTGCTGCCGGAAAGCATCGATGCGATGGTGGATCGCATGGAGCGCTTCGTCGTCGACGAATACCAGAGGGGCGGCGTGACGAGGCAGGCCAAGGAGCAGCTGGATCGCGCGCTCGATTCGGTGCAAAAGCTGGCGTCACGGCGGCAGCGTAACGACGGTGACGACGCGACGCCGTAGCCGCGCCGCTCAGCGCCGCATGACGTCGCGGCCGCTGATCAGGTCCTCGATCGACGGCGGCGGATGGTCCGGCCCCATGCGCCCCGCCTTGAGGCGCCCCACGTACTCGCGATAGGCACGCATTGCCTGGTAGCCGAAAATCCAGCAGATCGGCAGGTTGGCGTAGATGATCACGCCGAGACCGATACCGGTCAGGTTATCGAGATCGGCACTGGTCTTGATGTGACCCAGGGTCGCGACGAACGTGAAGAGGCAGTACACGATTCGGTACGGCATCGCATAACGCTCACCGAACATGTACACGACGCCCTGCTCGCCGTAGTAGCCCCAGGCGATGATGGTCGAGATCGCGAACAGCCACGACGCGATCGTGATCAGCCACTTGCCGAGCCCCGGTGCCACGGAGTCGAAGGCCTTGGCCGTCAGCGTCGCGCCGACGTGATCCTGGTAGATGCCGCCGCCGACGAGTTCCGGACGGGTCTCGCCCTGATGCGCCTGCCAGCTGGCAACGAAGCCGCCGTCGCGGGCG
>CALKYK010000147.1 GCA_938003715.1 uncultured Gammaproteobacteria bacterium | reverse complement strand
GTGGCGCCGGACAGGTCCGATATCTGGCCGATGCGAATCGTGTCGTCAGTGATGCCCTGCTGGGCGGCCCACGCGGTGACGACCAGCAGGCCGGAAACAATGATGAGTGTGATTCGACGCATCGAGCCGGCCCCCGTCAGTCAGTCGCCGTACATGTCACGGATCAGCGCATTATACTTGTTCGACACGTAGCTGCGCTTGAGTTTCATGGTCGGCGTCAGCTCCTCGTCTTCGGCCGTCAGCAGCACGTCGATCAGGCGAAATTTCCTGATCCGCTCGACCCGAGAAAATTTTGCATTGACTGCTCGTACCTCGGCGTCGATCAGAGCCACGATTTCCGGCCGCACGCAAAGCGAGCGGTAGTCCGTGAACGGGATCGAGTGCGTCTGTGCGTAGTGCTCGACATTGTCCTTGTCGATCATCACCAGGCAGCTCAGGAACTTCATGCTGTCGCCGATGATGACCGCATCGGACACGTAGGGCGAAAACTTGAGCTCGTTCTCGATCAGCGACGGCGTGATGTTCTTGCCGCCGGCGGTGATGATGATGTCCTTCATCCGGTCGGTGATCTTCAGCTGTCCGTTTTCGTCGATCTCGCCGACGTCGCCCGTGTGCACCCAGTCGTCCACGATCGTTTCGGCCGTCTTGTCGGGCAGGTTCAGGTAGCCGTCGAAACGGAACGGGTGCCGAACCAGGATCTCGCCCTGTTCGGACAGCTTGAGCTCGACGTGCGGGATCGGCTCGCCGACCGTGCCCTGCCGCAGCGGCTTCTGCCGCGTCAGGGTCACGATGCCGACCTCGGTCTGCCCGTACACCTCGGTGATCGGCAGGCCGAGCACGAGATACCACTCGAGCAGCGATTTCGAGATTGGCGCCGCGCCGGTGAACTGCATGCGGGCGCGGTCGAGCCCGAGCAGCTGCTTGATGTTGTGAAACACCAGCGCATCGGCCAGGTGATAGCGGAGCCGGTCGATGAGCCCGGGTGTACGCCCGTCGAGCAGCTTCCGGGCGCGCGGCGTAGCCAGCCTTAGTCCGAGCTTGTACGCGAATTGCCCGAACCGCGTCGCCTCCGACATCGCGGTCGCCACGCGGGAATAGAACTTTTCCCACACCCGCGGCACCGCGAAAACGAATGTAGGCGACAGCTCCTGGAAATCGCGCATCACCGTTTCCGGGCTTTCGGCAAAGTTGATGACGCTGCCGTTCGCCATCGGCAGGCAGATGGAAAAAATGCGTTCGGCGACGTGACAAAGCGGCAGGTAGGTCAGGATCTCGTCGTTTTCATTCTGCTCGAAATCGACCGTCAGCGAGGTCTGGAACATCAGGTAGCGCTGCGGGATCATCGCGCCCTTCGGCATGCCGGTCGTGCCGGACGTATAAATAAGGAGTGCGAGATCGTCCGGGCCGCCGTCGGCGACGATGCGCTCCACCTCCCCTTCGTGCTCGCGGCCGTAATCGCGGCCGAGCGCGGCCAGCGCATCGAGCGACATCACGTTGGCGTGGTCCAGGTCACGCAGGCCCTTCCAGTCGAATACGATGACCTTCTCGACGTTCGGCAGCTCGGCCTCGACTTCCAGGTACTTGTCCAGCTGTTCCTCGTCTTCGACGCAGAGAAAGCGGCAGTCCGAATCGTTCAGCGCGTACGCGACCTGGTTCGGCTGGTAGGTGGGATAGACGCCGTTGACGACGCCGCCGGCCAGCATGATGCCGAGATCGGCAAACACCCATTCCCGGCAGTCCTCGCTCTGGATGGCGACGACGTCACCGCGCCGGAGCCCGAGGGCCAGCAGGCCGTGAGCAATCTCGAACGCGTGCCGCCTGTAGTCTGACCAGGAATAGCTCTGCCAGATGCCGAAGTCCTTCTCGCGCATGGCGACGCGCTCGCCCCTTTCGGCGGTCTTTTTCAGGAACAGCTTCGGCATCGTGTCGCAGCCGTCGACCAGGTATGCCCCGCCGCGTACGCCGGTTTCGCCGGACTGCGCCGATGCCGTCATCGCCACGTCTTTTTCTTTTTCCAGCGCCGGACGCCGCGCACACCCTGCTCCCGTCCGCCGAGGTAGAACTCCTTGATGTCCTCGCTCCGAAGCAGGCGCTCGCTGTCGTCGTCCATGACCATGCCGCCGACTTCCATCACGTATCCGCGCGACGATATTTTCAACGCCACGTTCGCATTCTGCTCGACCAGCAGGATGGAAATGCCCTGCTCGCGATTCAGACGCGTCACGATCTCGAAGATCTCGCCGACCAGCACCGGCGACAAGCCGAGCGAAGGCTCGTCGAGCAGCAGCAATTCCGGGCGGGCCATGAAGCCGCGGCCGATCGCCAGCATCTGCTGCTGGCCGCCCGACAGGTAGGCGGCCAAGCGGCCGCGGATGTCCCGTAGCGCGGGGAAGTAGCTGAATACCGTTTCCATGTCATCGAGCACTGCGTCCCGGTCACGGCGGCAGTAGGCGCCCATCAGCAGGTTCTCGGTGACGGTGAGGAACGGGAATACCTCGCGACCCTCGGGCACGTGCGCGATGCCCTGCCTCGCGACCCAGTCCGGATTCCGGCACTGGATTTCCCGGCCCTTGAACAGGACCTGGCCCTTGCGACAGTCGAGCGCGCCGGAAGCAGTCTTCAGGAGTGTCGTTTTGCCGGCGCCATTGGCGCCGAGCACGGCGACGATCTCGCCGGCCTCGACCTTCAGGCTGACACCGCGGATCGCCATGACAGGGCCATAGAAGGTCTCGACGTTGCGCACTTCGAGCAGCGGCGCGGTCACGTCGTGGTCCCCAGGTAGGCCTGCTGCACCGCGGGATCGCTGCGCACCGCATCGGGCGTACCGATCGCCAGCAGGCGCCCGTCGTTGATGGCCATAACGGTATCCGCGACCTTTCCCACGAGGCTCATGTCGTGCTCGACCATGACCAGCGTGACGCCGAGATCGTGCTTGATGTCGCTCAGCCAGAACGAGACGTCCTCCGTTTCTTCCCGGTTCAGGCCGGACGCGGGTTCGTCGAGCAGGAGCAGCGTCGGCTCGGCGCACAGCGCGCGAGCGAGCTCGACGTTCTTGCGCGCGCCGTACGGGAGGTCGGCGATTCGTTCGTTGCGGTACGGCGCGATTTCCAGCAGGTCGATGACGTCCTCGACCTTGCGTCGGTGCGCCCGTTCCGCGGCGCGCGCGCCGGGCCAGAACAGGAAATCGCGCAGCGCGTTCCTGCGCATGCGGCTGTGCCGCCCGACCAGCAGGTTCTGCAGCACCGTAGCGTTCTCGAAGAGATCGATGTTCTGGAACGTGCGCGCAATGCCGTGTTCGACGACCCTGTGTGCCGGCACGCCCAGCAGATCGGTATCGCCGTAACGAATCGAGCCGCTGGTCGGCTCGTAGAGGCGGCTGATCAGGTTGAAGATCGTGCTTTTGCCCGCGCCGTTCGGGCCGATGATTGCAAACGTTTCTCCGGGGCGCACTTCGAAGGACACGCCGTCCACAGCGTGCACGCCGCCGAACTCGATCGATAGGTTTTCAACGACCAGCGATTTCAACGCAGCCGCTCCGTCCTGAGGTAGGACTTCTGCCGCACGAACGACGACTTTCGGTAATACGGAAACGTTTCGAAATAGTGCTTGAGTTTTTTCCAGCGACCGTTGATGCCCTCGGGTTCGAAGACCACGAAAATCACGATGATCAGCCCGAACAGCATCGGTTCGAGGCCGGCCTGTTCGCCGATGAAGCCGGGCAGCACGTCGCGCAGGATGCTGAGCGCCACGGGCAGGAGCGAGACGAAGATCGCGCCAAATACCGCACCCAGGATGCTGCCGAGGCCGCCGACCACGCTCATGAGCCACAATTTCAGCTACTCCAGCACGCCAAATGTTTCCGGCGACAGTAAAGCGAGATGGTGGGCGAGCAGTACCCCGGCGAGCCCGGTAATTGCCGCGCTGATGCCGAACGACTGCACCTTGATCCACTCGACGTTGACGCCGAGGCTGCGCGCCGACAGCTCCGAGTCGCGCACGGCCTGGAACGCCCGCCCGGTCGGGCTGCGGAGCAGGTTCGCCGTGCCCCAGACCACGAACAGCGTCAGCGCGAGATCGAGGTAGTACTGCTGCCAGACCTCGAACAGGTAGAAGCCGAAAATCTCGAGCTCTGGAACGGCGAAGCCCATGTGGCCGCCGGTCAGGGCGGTCCATTCGCCGATCACGGTCTCGACGATGATCAGGAACGCCAGCGTCGCGACGGCGAGGTAAAAGCCGTGCATTTTCGACGACGAGCGGCCGATCAGCATGCCGACGGTGCCGGTGAACGCGGTCGTGATGACGAGCGATGCAAGAAACGGCACGCCCTCGGTCAGCAGGATCGAATGGCAGTAGGCCCCGATGCCGAGAAACGCGGCATGGCCGAACGAGACCTGCCCGGTGAAGCCGGTCAGCAGCATGAGTCCCACACCGGCGATGACGTAGACGAGCAGGAGCCCCAGCTCGGACAGGTAATAGACATCGAGGATCAGCGGCGCGGCGAGCAGGAACGCGAGCAAAAGCCCGACGCGGACGTACTCGCCGGTCTTCTGCAGCAGGTTGATGTCCTGGTCGTAGCGCGTTTTGAATATGACCTGCATCGCTCAGACCTTCTTGCGGTAGGTCTGCACGATCAGGCCCTCGGGGCGCACGAACAGCACCAGCAGCATCACGATGTAGGCCGAAAC
>CALKYK010000146.1 GCA_938003715.1 uncultured Gammaproteobacteria bacterium | reverse complement strand
CCGGAACCGAGCAGCGACCGATCATCGATCTTTGCGGCAAATGGCTCACCGAGTGCTTCGACGGCGCTCCAAATTATACCGCCGAGTTCGTCGCAGCGCGCGACAATCAGCCACCGGCAATTACTATCGTGTCGAGGCGCTCTATGATTGATGCATATTTACAGCTCTCAAAACGCAAGTAACGCAGGGAAGCAAGCATGAACATTAACCTTACCGCTGACGAGATCGTCATGATACAAAACGCTATTGATTCGTGTTGGTACGACGACACGCCGACTGCTCGGCGAGGCACGTCGGAAGCCGATTGTGCGAAGCGTCTTGGGCGCAAACTCGCAAAGGCTTTGGATCATGCCGACACCGATTTCGGCTAAATAACCAGAAGGTGCATCGAAATACCCTAATTGCATGCACCTATATCAAGGCGGTCAGCGAGAGCTGGCCGCTTTTCTTTGTGCCATGATTGCCAAGCCGAAGCGATAAGGTATTTCCGGCACGACCGAATTTCCGAGCGCCTTTATTCGGTCCAGCCCATTGGGTACATCATCAACTGTTCGTAGAACCGGGGATTCAGTCGAAATCCAACGAAGCCCAGTCGGGCCAAGATGACAGGTATGCTGCCATCTTTTCGGACGGCTTGCGACGGCGGCATCGTTGCATTCTTGTGATCCTGCGCGGTCGGCGTAGGCCAGCGTCCATGTCCGCAATCGCTGGTGAGCCGCGCCAACGGCATAACGTAAGTCCTGACTCTGTAGCCGTTCGATACAAGGTCACGTTCAACTCGTTCAGCGGTTCCGGTTGTGACATTTCCAAGAACGTTTTCTCGAAGCACGTAAACAGGTCTGTGTCGTTCGATCTGTCGGAGCGCGAGCGGCCACATACTATCACCGTCTCTGCCTGCATTGGCGATGCTGTCCTGCTGGCAGGGGTCGCCGCTTGTGATGATGTCGACATCGCCGTCGTGTCGCATTGTTCTGGCGTCAGGGTAGATCGGGACGCCGGGCCAGTTTTTCCCCAGGACGCGCTGGCAGAAT
>CALKYK010000145.1 GCA_938003715.1 uncultured Gammaproteobacteria bacterium | reverse complement strand
CGGTCCCGCCGAGGCACAGCATGACCCCGTATCGCAGGCCGTGCCCCATGGCGGCGCATTCCTGGTCGGGGATCATCTCGGCGTCGTCGATCGGGGCACCCTCGAAGTTCGCGGTGATGCGCGTCGAGCCGATGCCCTCGGCGATCGAGCCGCCGCCGACGACTTTCGCCTCCCCGTGCTTGACGTAGTGCCAGGTGGCGGTACCGGTCGGGTCGGCAAGGACGGTTACGACCTTCGGATTTTTCGACTTGAGATAAAGCGACGTGCCGCCGAGCGTGCCGCCGGTGCCCGAGGTCGAAACGAACGCGTTGATCCGGCCGTCGGTATCGCGCCAGATTTCGGGACCGGTCGTCTGCAGGTGCGCCTCGCGATTTGCGAGGTTGTCGAACTGGTTCGCCCAGACCGCGTTGTCCGTCTCTGCGGCCAGCCGGCCGGCGACCTTCTGGAAATTGTTCGGGTCCTTGTACGGCACCGCGGGCACCGGCCGCACCTCGGCCCCGAGACCGCGCAACAGGTCGAGCTTCTCCGGCGACTGCGTTTCCGGGATGACGATGATCAGCCGGTAGCCGCGCGCGTTGCAGACATGCGCCAGGCCGATGCCGGTATTGCCGGCCGTGCCCTCGACGACGGTACCGCCGGGGCCGAGCGTCCCTTCCGCCTCCGCCGCTTCGACGATGAAGCGCGCCGCGCGGTCCTTGACCGAACCACCCGGATTCAGGAACTCCGCCTTGCCGAAAATCTCGCAGCCGGTCTCCTCGCTGACGCCCCGCAGTCGGATCAGCGGCGTGTTGCCGATCGCCCCGACGAATCCGTCGCGGAAGTTCACCGGGTTCGCAATCCGGTCGCTGGCGGCGGACTTACTTCGGCTGCGGCACGTAGCGCATGTACGGTTTCGGCGCGCGCCATCCGTCCGGGTATTTCTTCCTCGCCTCCTCGTCGGACACGGACGGCACGATGATGACGTCTTCGCCGGGTTTCCAGTTCACCGGCGTGGCGACCTGGTGCAGCGCCGTGAGCTGGTTGGAGTCGAGCAGGCGCAGGATTTCATCGAAGTTGCGCCCGCTGCTCATCGGGTACACCAGCATCGCCTTGATCTTCTTGTCCGGCCCTATCAGGAACACCGTCCGCGCGGTCGCATTGTCCACGGCGGTTCGGCCCGTGGCGCTCGTTCCGGCGTCTTCGGGCAGCATGTCGTAGAGCTTGGCCACCTTCAGCTCGGGATCGCCAATCAGCGGGTAGTTGATGCGGTGGCCCTGCGTTTCCTCGATGTCCCTGAGCCATGCCTTATGGTCGTCGACCGGATCGATGCTGAGACCGATCACCTTGCAGTTACGTTTTTTGAACTCCGACTTCAGGCTCGCCATGTAGCCGAGCTCGGTCGTGCACACGGGCGTGAAGTCCTTCGGATGGGAAAAAAGAATCGCCCAGCCGTCGCCGATCCATTCGTGAAAATTGATCGTTCCCTCGGTCGTTTCGGCGGTGAAGTCGGGCGCTTCGGAGTTTATTCGCAATGCCATTGCCTTTCTCCTCGTTTCCTGCCGTTGCGGGAATGTCCTGATTTTAGCAGTTGGCAGGCTGCACAATGGATTCCCGGGGCGCCCGGCGAACTGACCAGCATTCCTGCGCGAGCCCTGTTGAACCTTTTTTGCTTCCCGGCGCACTTACCGCGTAAACGGGCCCGTTCCGTCGGCCCACTATGCCAACGATTGCCAGGAATCGTCCCATGAATCCATTCCGCACAGTATTGAAGAGCGGCCTGCCGCTCGTCGTCGCCCTTTTCCTGAACGCCTGCGGTGGCAGCAGCTCGCCACCACCGCCCCCGCCTCCCCCGCCTCCTCCCCCGCCGGTCGACTCGACCGCGCCCACGGTGTCGATGGTGCGGGCACCGGCCGGGTCGTCGGTCAATCGCGTCGTGACCCTGAACGTCACGGCGAACGACAACGTCGGCGTGACCGAGGTGCGATTCTTCGTGGATGGAACCCTTCTGGGCAGCGATACCAGCGCCCCGTACAGCTTCGACTGGGATACGTCGACGGCGACGGACGGCGACCACCAGCTGACAGCCGAGGCCGAAGACGCCGCGGGCAACATCGGCCAGGCGGGCGCCATCACTGTCACCGTGCGCAATACGGTCCAGTTCTCGTTCGCATTGAGCGGTAACGAGGAGGTCCCGGCGGTGCAAACCTCGGGCACGGCTCAGGCGGACCTTACGATAAATCTCGTCACGGGTGACGTTTCCGGCACGCTCGCCGTCACTGGCATCACGCCGACGGCCGCACACATCCACGATGCGTTCGCCGGCGACAACGGGCCGGTGCTGATCGGCCTCGACCAGAACCCGATGGACGCGCAGATGTTCGACGTCCCCGCCGGCGCGATGCTCGACGCCGCGGGAATTGACCGGCTGTTGGCCGGCGCGCTGTACGTCAACGTGCATTCCAACGCACATCCGCCCGGCGAGCTGCGCGGGCAGATCCTGCCGGAAGACTTCGTTTTGCATTTCACCAAGCTCGACGGCGAGAGCGAAGCACCGAGCGTCGACACGGTTGCAAGCGGTCGCGCAGCGGCAACGATCAATACCGCGGCCGGTGCGCTTGCCGTGCACGCGTACGTCGTCGGCCTCGACGATGCGACCGCCGCGCACGTGCACGACGCCTACGCGGGCGACAATGGGCCGGTGCTCGTCGGCCTCGCCCAGGACGCGATGGACGTAACGCGCTGGTTCGTCGAGGGCGCAACCCTGAACGCGGCCGGCCTCGATGCGTTTGCGAAGGGCAGGCTCTACGTAAACGTGCACAGCCCCTCCGATCCGGGCGGCGAAGTGCGTGGGCAGATCATTCCGGACGGCATCACGCTGATTTACACGGAGCTGTCCGGGGACCAGGAAGTGCCGGCTGTCGAAACCGATGCCGGCGGACTCGCCGCGCTCACGCTCGACGCGGCCGGCATGCTGCTGACGGTGCACGTCAACACCTCCCGCCTTGACGGCGCGACAGCCGCACACCTGCACGGCGAGTTTGCCGGCGCCAACGGTGGCGTCGAAATCGGGCTAAACGCTGACGGCACCGATCCCGGCCACTGGTTCGTCGAGGAGCAGGCCATCGACCAGGCGCAGCTCGACGCGCTGAACGCGGGCGCAACATACATCAATGTACACAGCCCGAACCATCCCGGCGGCGAAGTCCGCGGCCAGGTCATCCCGGACGGCATCGTGTTCGCGTACGGCAAGCTCGAAGGCCGGCAGGAAGTCCCTGCCATCACGACCACAGCGACGGGCACGTTCGCTGTCACGGTCGATCCGAACGCGCTGATCCTGGTAGCACATGCGAATACCGACGCGGTCAACACCGTTGCTGCACACCTGCACGATGAGTTTGCCGGCGCGAACGGCGGCGTCGCGATCGGCCTCGTCCAGGACGTGAACGACGCGAGCCGCTGGTCGGCGATCAACGCGCCGCTGACCGCGGGCCAGCTTACGGCCATTCGCGCCGGGCGTTACTACGTCAACGTACACACGATGGCGAATCCGGGCGGCGAAGTCCGCGGCCAGGTCGCGCCGGCGCCGGTCGAGGTGCTCATCACCGACATGAGCGGTGCCGAGGAAGTACCCGCGAATGCCAGCGCCAACAGCGCAATAGCCGCGACGACCGTCAACCGCGACACCGGGGACCTGACGATTCACGTCAACGGGATCGGCGTCGACAATGCGTCGGGGGTGCACATCCACGACGGCTATGCCGGGCAGAACGGATCGGTCGTCGTGCCGCTCACGGTCGACCTGGCGAACGCGAGTCACTGGTCGGCAACCGGTGTGGTGCTCGACAGCGCCGGGCTCGACGCCTATCGCGAGGGGCGCTTCTACGTGAACCTGCACACGCCGGCGATCCCGGCCGGCGAGCTGCGCGGGCAACTCGTGCCCGAGGACATCCACGTGCTGTTCAGCGCGATGGACGGTAACCAGGTCGTGCCGCCGGTGGTCACGGCTGCCGATGCGCTCGCGGCAACCACGGCCAACCTCGCCACCCGAAACTTCGTCGCATTCCTTGACGCGAACGGTGCGGACAACGCGATCTCGGCCTGGATTCACACCGGCGGCGTCGGTGCCAATGGCGCCGAGATTCTGCCGCTCGCGCAGACACCCACCGACGCCGGACAGTGGTCCGGCATCGAGGCGCAGCTGTCCGACGACGACTGGTCGTCATACCGTGCCGGCAGGCTGTACGCGCTGATTGCGACGCCCGGCAACATGAACGGCGAGGTGCGCGGCCAGATCGTGCCGCCGGATGCGGCGTTGTTCGACGACCAGGCGCCGACCGTCACGCTGACGAATCCGGGCAGCCCGGTGAGCGGCACCGTGACGCTCGACGCAACCGCGAGCGACGACCAGGCGGTCTCCATCGTGCGCTTCCTGGTCAACGGCAACCTGATCGGCTCCGACACGACGGAGCCGTATTCGGCCAGCTGGGATACGACGAGCGTTGCCGATGGCCAGGTTTCGCTGACCGCACAAGCAGAAGATCTCGCCGGCAACGTCGGCACGTCGATGGCGGTCAACGTAACGGTGCAGAACGCACAGCCGGCGACGCTGACCGAGATCCAGACGCAAATCTTCACGCCGATATGCTCCAGCTGTCATACAGGACCCCCGGGCAACGTATTGCCGGGCGGACTGGACCTGGCGAGCACGGCCGATACGCATGCGAACACGGTGAACGTGGCCAGCCTGCAGGTGCCGAGCGTGGACCGCATAGAGACGAACGACGTCGACGGGAGCTACATCATCCAGAAACTGCGCGGAACGGCGGCGGTCGGCAGTCGCATGCCGCAGGGCGGACCGTTCCTGAACCAGGCCCAGATGGACATGATCGAATCCTGGATCAACGACGGCGCGCCGAACAACTAGCCCGGAAGCTGCCCGGCCCGGCGTTCGTCACGAATCCGTGACGGCGCCGGGCTTTTTTCATGCCCGTTACCCGTAGAATGCTTCGGGCCGCGTCGTGCCGGCGTCTGGAGCGTTATCATGATCCGATTTCGTGCCGCGATTTGTGCCGCGCTCCTGGTCCTGGCCGGATGCGGCACCGGCACCTCGGCAGACAGGATGGAACCACGCCGGTACACGGACATTGCCGAAGACGAATCCATCGTCTTCTTTCGCACCGCGGGATCGCTCGATACCGAGGCGTCGGCCTGGCAATTGCGCATTCACGGCTGGGTCTTCGAGCCGGAAGACAGCAGTTTCCGCAGAGGCGTTGCCGAGGAAGTCCTGAAACGTAAGTACGGGCTGACCGTCGACGACGGCTCCGAGCCGGTATTCTCGCGCCGCATCAACTGGCTGATTACGGACAACGAGCGCGGCAAAACGGTGTTCGTCAGGATCGGTGAGCGTGATTACGAAATGCCGCCGAGTGATACACACGGCAAGTTCGAGTCCGTCGTGTCGCTACCCGCTGCGGAAGCGGAAGCCCTCGCCGTCGATGGCCGGATCGGATTTTCGGCGATGACCGCAGGACCGTCGGTGCGGCGCTTCGACGGTGTCGTCACGCTCGTGCCGCCGTCGGGTGTCAGCGTCATCAGCGACATCGACGACACGGTCAAGCTGTCGATGATCACCGATCGGGCGAAGCTGCTGGAATACGCCGTGTTGCGCGAGTTCGAGCCGGCACCGGGGATGCCCGCGCTGTACTCGGACTGGTCGCGGGAGGGTGCGCGATTCCATTACGTCTCGTCCAGTCCCTGGCAGCTGTACCCGGAGCTCGACGAATTCCTCGCAGTCGCCGGGCTGCCCGCCGATTCGCTGCACCTGAAACGCGTGCGCTTCCGCGACGAAACGCTTTTCGACCTGTTCGCGAAGGGCGAGGATACGAAACCCGCGCAGATCGCGCCGATCCTGGCGCGATGGCCGGAGCGAACGTTCGTACTGGTCGGCGACAGCGGCGAGCACGATCCGGAAGTGTATGCAGAGCTGTTACGCCGGCACCCGGAACAGGTGCGGCGCGTCTACATTCGCAACGTGACCGGCGCCCGGCCGGACGACGACCGCTTCGGCGCCCTGTTCGACGGCATCGATGCGGAACGCTGGGCGCTGTTCGATGACCCGGCGTCTCTCCACCTGCCGGCTGACTAGCACCAAACTGCGGCGACCCTGCAGTCGCCGCAGCCCGATGCTACGCGCCGTGACTGTTACGGTCTAGTTCGCGGCCCGGTTCGCGCTGACCGCAACGTCAATCTGCCCGGCGCAGTGCTGCAGCACATCGTCGGTTTCCGCGCTCTTGTCGGTAATCGTGACGATATAGCTGTGCGTTCCCGCCTCGACGACGAACGGAAAGCCTTTCGTCGCCCGGGCCATCTCGAGCGATCCGCCGATGCTGTCGCTCTTCGCGTTCGGTGCAAAGAACATCGTGTGCGGATCGAAGTGGATGATTCGATCCTGCTGCTCGGAGTAGATCAGGTTGTACGCGGACATCATGTAGTTGACGCCGGGCTCCTGCGGGCTGCCGATCTCGCCACGCTCGATCATCTGTTCCGTTTTCTCTGCGACTTCCGATGCCGACAGGCCGCTCGCGGTGAGCCTGGTCTGCACCATGATCGCCTGCAGTATCGAATCCTTTCCGGTCTCGGTGACGCATTCGGGAATGATTGCGTCCGCGTGGTTACGCTGCACGATGCAGTGAAAGCCGCCGTCCGACGAAATCGTTTTCTCGAAGCCGTCGCCGCGCCAGACGTAGACGTTGGCGCGGTCGCGCAGCGCCTGCGGCAACGCGCTGAGCGCGAGCGATTCCTCGCAGCGCTGCGAGATTGGCTGGAACTCGCCGGCCTGTGCGCCCACGGCGCCCAGCGCCAGCAGCAGGACGGGGTACGGGGTGATTCTTTTCATGTTGTTTCTCCGCGTCGGGTTTGAGCGAGGGAAACATTCTCACCCTGCTCGCCCGGCTATGCGCGGACCGCCTTGGCAACGGCACCCGGACTTTGGCAGCGGTAGCTGAGGTTCGTCGGCGGTGCAGGCAGATCGCGTCGCCCGCGCCCGGATCATGCGCTCGCGGCGACGGCCTGTGGAATCGTCAGTTCCGCGATCACCCCGCCCTGTGGCCCGTTCCGGACCGCGAGCGAGCCGTCGCCGTCGTACAGCAGCGCAAGGCGTTTGCGGACGTTGTCGAGCCCGTAGCCCTCGCCGGCGCGAATCTCGCCATTCAGGCCCGGGCCGTCGTCGGTCAGCTCGATTCGCAACTCGTCGTCGCAGAGGCGCGCGGACAGCCGGATCAGGACCTCGCGACCGGAACGGTTCACCGCGTGCTTGATCGAATTCTCGATCAGCGGCTGCAGGACCAGCGCCGGCACTTCGCAGTCCCGGCATTCTTCATCGACGTCGAGTTCGAAAGAGATGCGCGAGCCGAAGCGGACCTTTTCCACGTCCACGTAGCGGCTGACGAACTCGAGCTCCTGGTCCAGGGGCAGGAAGCGGTCGCTCGACTGGTCGAGCGCGCTGCGCAACAGCCCGCCGAGCAGTTCCGTCGCGTGGTACGCCTCGACGTTGCGGTCGGTTTCGATCAGCGCCGCGATCGAGTTCAGCGCGTTGAACAGGAAGTGCGGGTTGATCTGCATCTTCAGTGCGTCCATGCGCGCGAGATTGAGCTGGTTCTCGAGCAGCGAGCTCCTGAGCCGCGCTTCGCGCGCCTCGCGGTCCCGCTCGACGCTCAGGCGATAGAAGCGAATCAGGTACGAGCCGCCCAGGTTGAGGACGTAGATCACCGCGGCGAGCAGGTGATAGCCGGGCGCGCGCTCGCCGTACAGCCACTCCTGCCAGTTGTCGTAGTGCACGATGAACGGCAGCGAGAAAGCGACGGTGAAGAACAGCAGGAGGTGGGCCGCAACGCCCCATGCCCGCTTGGCGGCGCTGCCGTGAAACGTTTCGACGATGCGGTAAATCAGGAGCGAGACGACGACCCAGACGCTGTAGTACAGCAGCATCGGGCCGAAGATCTGCAGCCAGGTCGACACGTTGTCGCCGCGGATGGCGATGAACGCCGTGGTCGTTCCGATCACCGCCACGATGCCCCAGGCGATGACGACCGCGGTCAGCGTTCTCCCGTTCGACGCCAGCATGCGCCACACGGGCGACAGCAGCGGCGCGCCGTACCCGGATTCGACGCGAGCGTCAGACACCGGAGACCGCCTGGCGTGCAACGCGGAGCAGGTCCGGGATCATAGACGCGCGGCTTCTCGCGACGGTCAGCTCCGCCCCGTCGCGCAGCCTGATCCGATGCGTGCCGTTGCGCTGCTTCGAAACCCGATCGATCGCGCTGCCGTTGACCAGCGCGGAGCGGTGCACGCGGAAAAACCTCGGGTCGTGTATCCGCTTCGCGTAGCGGCTGAGCGATTCGCTGACCGTAAACGTTTTGCCGTTCGCATGGATGTGCACGTACTGGTTCGCGGCTTCGATCCAGCTGATGTCGCTCGTCGTCAGCTGCACGATGCGGTCGCCGCTGCGCACCGTGATCTCCTGCTCTCCGCGCGGCGGTGCCGACGTGCCAGAACGCGCCGCCCCGAGCTGCAGCAGGCGCTCCGTCAGTCGCAGCATTTCGCGGTTGCGAATGGCCAGCTTCGCGCGTTCGACGGTGGTGCGAAAACGCGCTTTCTGCAGCGGCTTGACCAGGTAGTCGAGCGCATTGAGTTCGAACGCCCGTATCGCGTAGTCGTCGTACGCGGTGACGAAAATGACATAAGGGACGTGCTCGAGCGCCGCCAGTTTTTCGGCGACCGCGATGCCGTCCAGCACCGGCATCTGGATATCGAGAAAGACGAGATCCGGTTTCTTTTCCCGGATCGCCTCGATGGCCGCTGCCCCGTCGGCACACTCGCCGACCAGCAGCAGGTCGGCGTCGCGCCGGATCAGGGTACGAAGCAGGCTGCGGGCCAGCTCCTCGTCGTCGACAACCAGTGTCGAGATCGGCATATCGGCTTTGGCGTCAGGCATCGTTCGGTTCGACCGGTCACCGCTTTTGTTGGTTTTCATGTTACCAATCGCCGGCAACCGCAATCAGGAATTGCCGGGGAACGGGCGAACTGTTGAGCGAGCGACAGCGTATTTGCGAATCGGTCACAAGCGGACTCGTTGTCGTCACCTGCAGGCGGGATTTTCGAGATACATGGCGAGGCGGGAGACAGGCGTCTCGATCGCACTGTGCGAATTGACCACGCGTACCCGGTTCGGCAGATTGTTCACCGTCCAGCGCGCAAACCAGCACTCGGTGGTCTCCCGGCCGGCACGCGGGGCCGGCGCATCGTCTCTCGGCACATGCACGTCGCTAACGAAGAAATAGTCGCGCTCGACGACATGCACGCCGAGCATCGCACTCGCGTGCGGTCCGGCGCCCATCGATACGAGACGAACCGACGGTTCCTCCCCGATCGCCAACTCTTCCGTGACGGGGATCACCGGGACGCGCCTGTGCAGCACCGACAGCCGATCCGCCGGCATACCCGGTGCGTTCAATGCGCGCTCGAGAAACGCGGCGGAACCATGTGCCGCGTAAACTTTCGCACCTGCCGCCGCGAATGCCCGCGCCCCGCCGGCGTGATCGTCATGGAAGTGGGTCAGCGCTACCGCACGAACAGGCCGGTCTGGAAATTCCGTGGCTAGGAAGTCGACGAATTGCTCCGACAGACCGCTGACACCGAGTCCGGGGACGAGATCGGTCGGAGGCAGATGATGAAATTCGACCCAGCCGGCGGGCGCGTCCCCGATTACGAGGCCGTCGTCGGTATCGACCACCAGGTGCCTGAATCCTGTACGCACGCCGGCAACCAGATACACGTCGTCAGCGAGGTTGATCAGTTCCATCCTGGTGCTCGCCGGCCACTGATCCCCGGGCACGATCACCGGATCCCGGTCGGCCGACGCCGCCCAGAGCATTGCGGCTTCGTCTTCGCCCAGTTCACGCCAGCGTCCGTTCGCGTGCATCAACAGGTCGTCGCCGATGGAAAGTGTCATCGCAGGCGTGTCCGGTGTTGTCCAATCCCAGCGCCAGGTTACGTCGATGCGCCCGCGCAGCGGCATTTCTGCCGCGGTATGAACGGACCGTACGCGACCTTCCTGCACGACCACGTCGAGGCCCTCGATACCGTCCGGCGTTCGCTCCCATTCCTCGAGCAACCGGCGGGGATCGAGGCGGCGCACGCGGCTTGCCTCGCCTGCTGCGTCGGCGCCGTGAAACTCGACGTCCGCTGCGCCGGCGTTGACGATACGGACCAGGTCCGGTGGCAAGTACGCGACCGTGAAGCTGCCGCCCATGTCCGGATTGAAGTTGCCGCTGCCGCGGAACCGGACCCGTCCTGTCCCGTCCTCGGTGACGATGCACCAGGACGTCGAATAAAACTCTCCCGGCGCGGGATGCATACCCTGGTAGCGGGCACCCAGGTCGAGTTCACCGTCGAGGCAGAATTCGGTGCCGGCGTACGCAAATCCGGGTATCCCGAACAGAACCTGAAATAACAGCGCAGTCGGCCGGAATCTGTGCATGCGCTTTTGGACCGTGACGGAAGTCGGTCGGTTCCACGGACCAGTGACGCGTCCACAGCGACCTTGTGCGGTTCGTAAAGGTAGCCTCGTGATCGCAGCTTGTATCGGGCAGGCAGCCCTCGACCCGTGGCTTCTGGACCTCTCCGAATCGGTAGTCGCCGTTGCTTGCTATTACCAATCTTTTGCCGGGTACCGGATCGGGCTGGCCGGTGGCCACGGCAGTCCCGATTCGTCCAGTCGCGCCCTGAAATTCGGGGTTGCTTCGAGCTCGAACGGCGCTCCGCAAAAGCACTGGAAGATCGTCTCGGCCAGTACGAAGGCACTGCCGTCACGGCTGTCGATGCGTGACGCAGCGGCATTGGCGCGCTCCCGGTCGCCCACCGCGGCAGCCAGCATCAGGATCTCGTGATCGTTTGTCCGTGGGCTTTCGAGAAAGCGTGCGTACCGCTCCGCAACCGTTGGGTCTCCGCGCTGCGCGTCGATTCTCATTTGCAGCATGACGACCGCTTCCGGCTCGAAGTTGTCGTGCAGGCGATTCTCCGCTTCGTCGAGTCGACCGAGAACGCGCAGCGCGGTGATTCGACCTTCTTCGAGCCACCGGTGCCGGATGCCCAGTTGCTCCGTTGTTTCGGCTGCGACGAGCGCCTCCTGCGGGTTGCCTGCCCATACCAGCGCCCATGGCAACATGAAGCTCGACACCACGTTCAGCGGATCGCAATCCTGGGCGGCGCGGAAGACCTCGACCATCTCATCCGCCCAGCCGAACGGTCCGGCGATGCTGGATATCCAGTTGATCTTGCGACAGTCGCCGGGCTGCAGTGCCCTGTCGAGCTTGGCCGGTAGTGTCGTCCAGCGGTCACTGAACAGCGCCTGTTCTGCTTCGAAGACCGACCGCCCGGCGCCGGGCGGCGTTTGATCGATCGCCTGCGAATATTCTGCCCTCACCTGCGCCAGGGTCTCGCCGATCGCGTCGGGGTGCTCCGGCTCCCGGTATCCGGCGATGATTTCGAACAGCACGTGCCCGGCATAGTCCGCCTTCAGAACGCGCGCCTGGGCGAGTTCGGGAACCTGTTCGAGCGCCTCGTCGAAATAGACGTTCGCCTCCGCAAGGCGTGGCGAAATGTCGTCGAGCCCGACATGCGCATCGACGAAAAGCTCCAGGCCTTTCTGGTAGGCAATGAACGCTTCGACGTTGGGAATCCTGAACTGCTGCATTCGCTCCCGATCGTCCGGGTCCAGTGCGACGTCGAGGACCTCCGCGACGCTTTCGGCAATGTCTTCCTGAATCGCGAAGATGTCATCGAGCGTGCGGTCGTAGGTCTGCGACCAGTGATGAAACCCGTCCGAAGCGCGAACGAGCTGTGCCGTAATGCGCACTCTTTCGCCGTCGCGGCGCACGGATCCCTCCACTACGTGACCGACGCCCAGCACGGTAGCGATTTCGGGAATCGTCAGGCTCGTCGCTTTGAAATGAAATGCGGAAGTACGCGCGGTGACGAGCAATTCGGGCAAAGCCGAAAGCGAGTTGATGATCTCCTCGGTCAGTCCGTCGGCGAAATAGCTGTCGTCCTCGCCGCTCGACATCGCCACGAACGGCAACACCGCGACACGACGATTGAAGTCCGACTCCGTCACCTCGGCGTACGTCCCGCTGGCCGTGCCGCCCCGTTGTTCCAGCACAAACTCGTCGATGGCGAAGACGCCGAGCGCCAGAGCCATCAACAGGATGATCACCCGGTCCAGTCGCTGCCCCGACGAACGCGAACGCGCCGGCGTATCGACATCCCGCCTGATGCCTTCGGGCGTCAATTCGAACAGCCATGCGAGGGCAAGCGTCGGCAGGACGCCGATCGCGAGGACAATGAGCATTACTCGTACAGCGTCGTCGCCGAAGCCGAACGCAGGCAACACGATGTCGGCAAACTGCACGAGCAGCCAGGCACCTGCAAAGTACGCGAGAGCAATGCGAATCACGTTGCGACGTTTCAGTTCGTCGAGCCAGGGCATTGGAGCGCCAACCTGCGACAGGCACGATTGCCTTCAATCAAAGAATAGCAGCGGCACGCGCGCCGCATGCCGTGGGTTCGCATGCAGCGACCCTTGCAGCAGCGCGTCAGGAGAGTGACCGCAGCCGGCCTCGTGTTTGAACTATTCATTAAGCATTCAGTTAAGTTTTAACAGAGAGACGGTGAATTGCCGGGAAACGCACGGCGCCGTCCGATCCATAAATTATGCGATATGGATCGCATCCGAAGCTTGACAGGTTGCACTTCTGCTTTATACTTAACTTTATGGTTAAGTATTCAGAAGACCGGGTCAGTCGCGTATTCGCTGCGCTCGCCGACCCGACGCGCCGCGCGATGCTGGCACAGCTCGCTCTCGGAGAAACGACCGTTTCCGAGCTGGCAGCCCCGTACAACATGTCGCTGCCGGCCGCTTCGAAACACATCGCCGGACTGGAGTCCGCCGGCCTCGTGAAAAAACGCAAGACGGGCCGGGTCGTCCGTTGCCGTTTCGTGCCTTCACGGCTCAGGGAAGCGATGGACTGGATGTCGCGATACGAACGATTCTGGACGGAGCGCCTCGACGCGCTCGACGAGTATCTCGAATTGAAAAACGCAGGAGATCAGAACAATGGCGATCGAAGCAATGCAGACGAGTGAGGCGGTAGTCTCCCTGACGAAGGTGGTCTCGGCAAAGCCGAAACAGGTATTCACGGCGTGGACGGAGGCGAAGCAAATCGAGCAATGGTTCGGCCCACCGGGATACACGGTCACCGCGGTCAAAATGGACGCCCGTGTCGATGGTGAATACGAGCTCCGGATGCAGTCGCCCGATGCTTCGGATCCCATACGATCGATCGTCGGCCGGTTCACGAAAGTGTCCGCCCCAACACGGCTCGCGTTCACATGGGCGTGGGTGGACGATTCGTGTGACGCGTCGGATGACGTTGATTCCGTGGTCACAGTCCAGTTTCACCCTCATCCCGACGGTACCGAGGTTCGCCTGATACACGAACGGCTCGAGAGCGAGGAATCGCGCGCTGCGCACGAGGGTGGCTGGGCCGGCAGCCTCGAGAAGCTTGCCGGATATTTCGCCTGAGCGGAGAGACAACATGAAGAAATTCCTTGTGATGTTAGTCGCCGCATTCATGTGCGCGCCCGGCGCACAAGCGCTGGACGACCAGTCCGTGCTCTGGGTTTCATGGATCAAGCCCAAGCCGGGCATGGAGAACGAGTTCGAGGCCGGCATCCGGGCCCACCACCGCTGGCGCGCGGAGCAGGGGGACACCTGGACCTGGCTCGTCTGGCGTATCGATACCGGGCCGTTGACCGGCACCTATGCCATCGGCACGTTCAACCACCGCTGGTCCGACTTCGATGCACCGCCGGTGAGCCTGCAGGCCGCAGAAGCGAATCGTCGCACAACGATAATGCCGTATGTGGAGACGATCCGGACCGAGCACTATGCCTATGAAGGCGCCATCAGCAACGTGCCGGACGAGCTGCCGCCGCGCAACTTCTCGATTACCGAGATGATCGACGTGCGTATAGGCCGGGAACGCGACTTCATGGATGCCGTCACGAAGATCACTGCGGCCATCCGGCAGACCGGCTGGCCGAACTACTACGAGTGGTACCGGCTCGACTACGGTGCGCGCAAGCCGACCTGGGCACGGGTGCGCCTGTTGTGGAGCTGGGACGATCTTGCCGCTCCCGACGTGACGCTCCGCGACGTGCTGGTGCAGGTGTACGGTGAGCGTGAAGCGGCCAACATTGCCGATTCGTTCAATTCGGCAGTCGAGCGCCGCGACAACCGGACGGCAATATTGAAGAAGGACCTGTTTTACATTCCGACAGCGTCGGGAATCTCGCGCTGACGTTCCCTACAGCGAACCGGTGACGTTCAGGAAGAAGCCCTGGTGGTCGTAGCTGAGATCGGTCAGGTCGTCGGAGAAGTCGGTGAAGTTGTAGCCGATACCGACTTTGACGTGGTCACCGAAATAGCGTGACAGCGCGGCCAGCGCACCGCTGCGGCTCTCGTTCAGGTCCGGCATGTCGAGCAGGCGCCCTTCCACCAGCACCTCCCAGTCCTCGCCGAAGCGGTAGTCGCCGCGGATCACGTACAGGCTGGCATTGTTGTCGAAGAATTCCTCGGACTCGCGATCGAGGCTGACCTGCCCCAGGCGATAGGCGTACTTGCCGCCGAGCGTGAAGTTGCGCGTCACGTCCCAGGTGACGTCGACCGCCGCGATGTGGCTCTTCTGGATGAACTCGGCGGCGATGTTCTGCAGGTTGACCTGGTCCGTCGTCGGTACGTTGTAGAAATAGGTGTACTTGACCAGCGTGTTGAGCCGGTCGTGCCGCACCGGTCGATAGGCATAGCCGAGCACGGCCTCGGTGAAGCCGCCGTCGTAGAACGTGCCGAGCGAGCTTTCGCTGGTCGAATGATTCAGCTTGCCGAGCAGCCGCATGCCCGGGCCGAACTGGTACTTGAAGTTGTTGCGGAACAGCCAGGTCGCGCGCTCGGTGCGGCTGAGGTCGAGCTGCTCGACGTCGTCGCTGCGATACTCGATGCCGCTCGACACCTGCAGCGTGTCCGAGCCGTAGCCCACCTGGATGCCGCCGGCCAGGCGCTCGGTCTCGGCACCCGTGTTCAGGTCCTCGAGCGTGCCGATGTCGGTATTGAAGCCGAGATTCCAGTGATCCGTCGGCGCGAAACTGATACCGGTCGCGTGCGTCAGGCCGGTCATCGTGTCGTTGTGCTGGTAGCGTTCCTCGAGGAACACGCTGGCGCTGTCGGCGAGGCGCGTCTTGATACCGGCGACGAGGTTGCCGTCGCGGCCGCGCGCCGCGCGCAGTCCGTTGTCGGTGCGCTCGTTCTCAAGCGCATAGTTCAGGTACAGGCTGGTCTGCTCGGAGTGCACGTAATTCGTGCCGATGCGCCCGCCCGCTCCCAGGTCGCCGTCGGAAACCTCGGCGTCGACCTTCAGCTTTTCCGAAATACGATACGAACCGCCGAATCCCGCTCGCGAATTCTCGCGGCGGTCGCCGGTGACGGACAACGTGTCCTGGACGAACGCGTAGGTGCTCCAGGACGCTTTGGAGTCATAACCGACCTGCAGCACCGCGTCCTCGCGCTCGCCTTGCTCCTGCGTGAACGGCACGATGATCGCATTGTCGGTCCGTTCGTCGCGGCGATAGCCTGCCGCCAGGTTCCAGTGCTCCGTGAGCTGCACGCTGACGTCGTATTCCTCGGCCCGCGTCGTGATGCCAAGGTCCTGCTCGCGATTGTCCACCTTCGCATTGATCGCAACGCGGTCGAACAGCGGCAGGCTGAACGTGCCGCCGTAGTTGCGCGTGTCGCGGAGCGCGGTCAGGCCCGGTGCCGAGTAGCCGGCCTCCACGTCCTGCGTGTACGCAGTCACGCGTCCAGGCAGGAAGTGCAGCAGGTCGGCGAAACGCAGCGACAGGTCCGCGCGCTCGGCCTCGGCGTCGGCGTTCGTGAATGACGTGGGATCGTAACTCGAGAACTCGAAGCCGCCGTCGCTGGAGAACTGCGGCAGCGACACCAGGCCCTCGCTCCTCGCATGCTGCACCTTGAGCCAGCTCTCGGCCGCAAGCCGCAGTGTCAGGTCGGCGGCGTTCAGCGAGCTGTCGGCGCCGTCCTGTTCGTTCGCATTCGCGGTCACGCCGAGCCGCAGCCAGTTGCCGATCCAGCCGTGGGCCTGCCCCCCGGTGGCCACCGCATCGATGTCGTCGAAGCCCGGCGTGTACTCGTAGCGGGCGACCAGGTACGCCTCGTCTCCGGATACTGCGCCGCTGCGCACCAGCAGGCTGTCGTTCGCGGTGGACGCCAGCGGCTCGGCGAGCATGACGCGTCCCTGCAGGTAGTCGATGTCGTAGTCGAGCGCCGGGGTCAGGTTCACGACGCCGGTGACGAGACCCGAGGCCTTGTCGCGAATCTCGATGCGCAGCCTCTCGGAGCCCGGCAGGATGTCCTGCACGCGCAGGTAGTACAGGGAACCACCGGTGCCGCGGAACTCCTCGCGGCTCGCCAGCGTGCCCGGCTCGGCGCCGAACGCGTCGATGACGAATCGCTTGTCGCCGAACTCCGTCGTCGCGTCAGTCTCGTAGTGAACGTGCGCGCCGTACAGGCCGCGATCGACCTGCGCAAGTTCGTTCGCCATGTAGGCGACCTTGAAGTTGCCCCACTGGCCGTAATCGTCGTCCTGGCTCAGGCGCAGGTAGAACTTGCCCATCGTCGGCGCGAGTTCCTCGACGGTGCCGTCGTCGCCGAAGGTCGGGTAGTAGTAGTCGGGGTCGATGCGGCGGAAGAGCGCATCCGGCGACTTGTCCATGAAGTTCGAGAACAGGTCGCCGACCGGTCCTTCACGCGTATCGGCGCTTGCCGTCAGCTTCCAGTGGTTGCCGAACTTGCCGTTGACGAAGAACGCGACGCGTCCGTCGACGTTCGAGTCGTAGTCGTACGGCCGGTTCTCCCCCTGAAGCAGGTCGATCGGGCCGCTCGCCGTGCTTTCGGAGACCGTGACGTCCGCCATGCCGACGTAGAACCAGTCGTCGGTCTTGAATTCGAGATCGCGCAGGTACAGCTCGCCCGAGCCGGTCTCGTCGACGACGGCGACCTCGACGGTGTGCGCGCCTTCGGGGAGGATCTCCTCGGTCACGAAGCCCCCGCTTTCGTCGACCGGCACCGCGCGCCCGGCCACGTAGACCTTGTGCCCTTCGGGGATGTCCCGGCCGCGCACCTGCACGGTGCCGCTCGACAGCCCGATGTTGTGCACGCCGAGCCGGTTCTCGCCGTACGCGGCGTAGGATTCCGGACCCGGTGCTTCGGCGTCAGCCCGAAGCGGCAGCTCGCGACGGTAGTCATCGCGGTACACGACCCAAAGCGGCTGCGGTTCGGTCTCGTCGAAGCGCCCGTCCTCGCCGTACGCGCGCAGGACGTAGCGCAGCTCGAATCCCGGCGCGCGGAATTCCGTGACCGGAGGCGTCCAGTGCGCAACGCCGTCTTCGCCGACCGGCACAACCGCCAGCGGCTCGGACTGCAGCGAGCGGCCGCTTTCGAAGACGCGAATCTCCGCCCGGTCGATGAAGTAGCCGTAGTTCGTGTAGGCACGGAAGCTGACCGGCGACGCCTGCTTGCCGAGCCAGAAGATCGGCGACATCAGGCTGTCATGGGTCACGCCGTCGAACACGGCGATCTGCTGCGGGCTGGCCGCCACGGACAGGCGTGGCGCCGAGCGGAAGTTGTCGAAGCCGAACTGGATGTCGGCCTGTTCCATCGCCACGTCGGTGCAGCGCTGGATGTCGGACGAGCTGCGTTTCGGGTCGTCGATCGGCTCGCCGTCGACGGTGATGCGCATCAGGTTCAGGGCCAGCGGATTCTCCGGCGTGATCTCGCGCGTGATGCGTGTCACGTCGACGCCTTCGTAATCGTCGAGCACGGCAAGCTCGTCGTAGACAACGCGAACCGCGACGTGCGACGTGTCGCCCTGCACGAAGCCCGAGTTGATGACATCGTCGGAATGGACGTAGCCGCGCCCCTCGAACTCGGCCTCTGCGTCATCGAGCTGCATCTGTCCTGCAACGAGGTCCATCGCACGGCGGGCGCGCGACGCCGACAGGCCAATGTCGTCGCCGTAGACGGCGGCGGTGCGGCGTGCCAGACGCTCGTTGCGCGTGTAGCCGACGAAGCGCAGGCGCGGGTTCGTCTTGCCGGCGACGTCGGCGAGCGCACGCTCGAGCGTCTCCGTGTAGCCCGGCGGCAGGACCGGCTGGCCATCCACGAACTCGATGTCGGCGATGTCGCCCCACGGCGGATCGTAGGTCTTGACCACGGTGACCGCGCCGGCCGATTCGGGGCACAGCTGCGGTTCGTCCGGCAG
Source organism: uncultured Gammaproteobacteria bacterium (assembly GCA_938003715.1). Taxonomy (GTDB): domain Bacteria; phylum Pseudomonadota; class Gammaproteobacteria; order Steroidobacterales; family Woeseiaceae; genus SZUA-117. Next base: position 546 of record CALKYK010000145.1, on the reverse strand, counting down.
CTCCTGCAGCGGGTCGTCGTACCAGAACTCCACCTCGACGCGCCGGTTCAGTGCCCGGCCCTGCTCGGTCCGGTTCGACGCCACCGGCTTCAAGACGCCCTTGCCGTCACTGTCGATTGCGTCGGTAGGCAGACCCAGCGCGTCCTGTATCGCCAGCGCCACGCGCCGCGCCCGCGCCTTCGACAGGCCGACGTGGTCGCCGTAGATGCGTTCGGTACGCCCGGTCAGCGGCAGGTCGTCGGTGTAGCCGACAAAGCGGACCACGACGTTTTCCCGGTCGCTCAGGTTGGCGAAGGCCTCGCGCACGCGGTCCACGAACTCGTCGTGCACCTCGATCGACTCGGTGTCGAAACGCAGTGGCGAGATGAAGTTCTGCACCTGCGCGCGCCGCGCGAAGCCGTCGACGTAGCGCAGCTTGCACACGGTCTCCATACGGCACACCTTGATCTGCCGGATCTCGTGCGGCACCAGGAACTCCTCGAGCGACAGGCGCTCGACGACCTCGTCGTACCAGACTTCGACCTCGACCCGACGGTTCAACGCGCG
>CALKYK010000144.1 GCA_938003715.1 uncultured Gammaproteobacteria bacterium | reverse complement strand
TTCTGCCGTGGCCTCGGGGGCAGCTTTCGCCTTGGCCCGATCCTGCTGTCCGTTCATGTCTTTCCGGTCCCCTCGGGTCGAATTTCGCACCCGCGGCCGGCCGCGGGTAAAAAGATGCGGGCATTTTGGGGTTCCGGCAGCAAATATCAAGCCGCCCGGACGGATCGCGGCCTGCGGAGGGGCGCGCCAGTGTCGCTGCAGGAGACTAGCCGGGTTTCCGCGCGTCCGGATTCAGCGCCGACTCGAGCAGTCGCGCCGTGACGTCGACAATGGGTACGACCCGGTCGTAGGCCATTCGCGTCGGGCCGATGACGCCCAGCACCCCGATGTGATCGTCGTCGACATGATACGGGGCGGTGACGATGCTGCAGGTATCCAGGAACTTGTAGCCGGACTCGTTGCCGATGAACACCTGTACGCCGTCCGCGTTGATGCTCTTGTCCAGGAGCCCGAGCATGAACTGCTTGCGCGAGAAGGCGTCGAACAGTCGCCGCAGCGTGTCGATATCGGAGAGCTCTGCGAAATCCAGGAGCTTCGCCTCGCCGGCGAGCACGAACTCCCCTTCCGGACTGGCGGCGCCCTCCATCGCGGATTGCGCGACGGAAATGATATCCAGCATCGCCTGGTTCATCGAATCGCGGGTCTTCTCGAGGTCCGCGATCAGGCGCCGGCGAATCTCGATGAGATCGCAGCCGACGTAGTTGTCGTTGATGAAATTCGCGGCCCGCCGCAGCTCCTCCTGCGTGTGCGGCTGCTCGGTGTGCAGGATCCGGTTCTGTACCTCGCGGTCGTTGATCACGAGGATGGCAAGTACTCGCTTGTCGGCGAGGTACAGGAATTCGATCTGACGCAGTACCGCGCGCTGGCCCCGAGGCACCGAGACGACGCCGGCCATGCTCGTGACGTCGGACAGCAGGCTCGAGACCGATCCCAAAAGCGCGTTCGGGTCGTTGGCCTGGTCCTTTAGTTCGGCCTCGAGTTTTTCGATTTCGGACTTTTTCGGCGCTTTGTAGCGAATCAGGGAATCGACGAAGAATCGGTATCCCTGGGGCGTCGGAACCCGCCCGGCGGAGGTATGTGGCGCGGCGATGAAGCCGAGGTCCTCGAGGTCCGACATGACGTTGCGGATCGTCGCGGGGCTCAGGTCCAGGCCGGAACTGCGCGACAGCGTGCGCGAGCCGACCGGCTGGCCGTCGCGGATGAAGCTTTGGATCAGGTGCTTCAGAAGCGCGCGCGCGCGCTCGTTCGGCAGCTCTGCAATCGCATCCTTCGCCATATCGCCAGATTCAGAAAATGTCCCTTTAACACAGTATGTTAGTGTTGCAACGGGTTGGCGGCCGGTCAAGGGTCTGCAACAATCGGCGCCGTCCCTCCCGTCGCGGTCATGGCACAAAAACATTCGACGTCCGACGCATGAAGGAATTCCGAAAAACCGCGCTGGTCGGCCTGCTGTCCGACCCGCGCGTTGCCGAACCGATGCAGATCCTGGCTGGCCATTTGACAAAAGCCGGCCAGGTCGCGCTCGCGGAACCCGAGGTGGCCGCGGAGCTTGGCATCGAGGCAGTCGACGGCACCGAGCTCGCGGCGCAGGCGGACCTGATCATCGCCGTCGGCGGCGACGGCACGATGCTGCATGCTGCGTCGCTGAACCAGAACCCGGACGTGCCGTTGCTCGGCATCAACCGCGGCCGCCTGGGCTTTCTCGCCGACGTCTCGCCCGACGACATGCTCGATAGCCTCGACCAGATTCTTGCCGGCAACTATGCGCTGGAATCGCGCCTGCGTCTCTCAGCAACGTTACGCAAGGCGGACGGGAGCGAGGCCTCGGCGCTGGCGTTGAATGACGTTGTATTGCAGCGTCGCGATACGGGCCGCATGCTGGATTTCGAAACCCGGATCGCCGATCGCTACGTCAACACGCACATGGGCGACGGCCTGATCGTCGCCACGCCGACCGGGTCGACGGCCTACGCGCTGTCCTGCGGCGGGCCGATCATCGAGCCGCAGCTCGATGCCGTCGTCATCGTGCCGATCTGCCCGCATACGCTGAGCGATCGGCCGCTGGTGGTGCCCGCGGCGCACCACATCGACGTCACGCTGCTGGAACGCGAGGACACGAACGCCGAGATCAGCGTCGATGGCCACTCGCTCGGCGCCTTCGACGTGAGCGACCGCCTGCGCATCTCCCGCAGCGAGGCTCGCATCACCCTGATTCACCCGCCCGGATACGACTATTACGAAATCCTGCGCTCGAAGCTGCACTGGGGCCGTGACAGCCGCAAGCGCCACGGCGCGGCAACAGACTGATGCTGAGAAGCCTGCAGGTTCGCAATTTCGCGATCGTCGACGAAGTCGAGATCGACTTTCGGCCGCACATGACGGTGCTGACCGGTGAGACCGGCGCCGGCAAATCGATCCTCGTCGACGCCCTCGGTCTCGTGCTCGGCGAGCGCGGCGGCAGCGGGCTGGTGCGCAGCGGTGCGAAACGCGCGGAATTCGTGGCGGAATTCGATCTCGACGGCGTGGAGATGGCAAAGCACTGGCTCGAGGAGCAGTCGCTCGATCTCGACGGCGATTGCCACCTGCGGCGCGTGATCGGCGCCGACGGCCGCTCGCGCGCCTTCATCAACGGCAACAACGTGCCGCTGCAGAGCCTCAAGGCGCTGGGCGAGCTGTTGCTCGACATACACGGCCAGCATTTTCACCAATCGCTCGGGCGGCGCGAGGTCCAGCGCAATCTGCTCGATTTTTTTGGCGGGCTGGCGGACGTTGCTGCGAAGACCCGCAGCGCGTGGGCAGACTGGCAGGACCTGCTCTCTTCGCTGGCCGACCTGCGGGATGCCGAACGCGATCGCGGCGAGCGGCTCGAATTGCTGCGATTCCAGATCGACGAACTCGACGCTCTCGGCGCGAGCGCCGGCGAACTCGACGCGCTGCTTACCGAACGCGCGAAGCTCGCGAACAGCGAGCGGATCGCAACAGGCATCACTGCCGCGCTCGAGCGCCTGTACGACGCCGACGATTACAGCGCCCAGGCGCAGCTCGCCGATGCGCTTCGCTCGCTCGACGACCTGTCACGTTTCGACGATTCGCTCGAGCCCGCCGCACAGATGCTGCGCGAAGCGGGCATCCTCGTCGGCGAAGCCGCCGACCTGCTGCGCCGCTACGGCGACGCCCTGGAGATGGATCCGGCGCGCCTGCAGTGGGTAGAGGAACGCCTCGAGGCGCTGCATGACGTTGCACGCAAGCACCGTGTGGAGCCGGAAGCCCTCGAATCGCTGCATGCCGATCTCCGGCAACAGCTTGCTGACCTCGAGCACGCGGAAGAACGCGGCGCCGAACTCGAGACCAAGGTGGCGGCCGCGGACAGCGAATTCCGACGACTCGCCGCCAAGCTTGCGGCCGGCCGGGCGACGGCGGCTAAGTCTCTCGCCAGCGACGTGACGCGCACGATGGCCGACCTTGGCATGCCCGGAGGGCGATTCGAAGTCGCGGTCATACCGCGAGACGACCCGCGCGCCTGGGGCACCGAGGACATCGAGTTCCTGATCAGCGCCAATCCCGGGCAGGACCCGATGCCGCTGGCAAAAATCGCGTCGGGCGGCGAGCTGTCGCGCATGAGCCTCGCGATCCAGGTCATCGCCAGCGACGGCAGCGCGATTCCAACAATGGTGTTCGACGCGGTCGATGCCGGCGTCGGCGGCGGCGTCGCGGAAATGGTCGGCCGCCGCCTGCATGATCTCGGTCGCACCCGACAAGTCCTTTGCGTGACGCACCTCCCGCAGGTCGCCAGTCTTGCGGACCAGCATTTTCGAATCGTCAAGATGAGTGACGGGAAAACCACGCGAACGGTGGTCAATGCGCTGCGCGACGACGAGCGAACCGAAGAAGTCGCGCGCATGCTGGGCGGCATGGAGATCACGCGCCGGACCCGCGAGCACGCGGCGGAAATGCTGGCCAAGGGTCGGCGGTCGAAGAAAAAACGCGCCTGAAGATCTTCCGGCGCGGCAGCCGGTGTGTAACGCGGCGGGGTGATCGGCGCGTTGTCGCGTTGGCCGCCGAGGGTGAGATTGGGGTCGGTGTAGATGGGCCGAATCGGGATCTCGGTGATCGTCCAGTCGTTCGCCGCCGCCTGCACCCAGAACTGCATCGGGAACGCGTAGCCCGGCTCGGTCAGGCTGAGCTGCTTCAACGACTTCACACGGTACGCCTTGAACCCGCAGAACGTGTCGGTCAGTTGCAGGCCCAGTCGGCTGT
>CALKYK010000143.1 GCA_938003715.1 uncultured Gammaproteobacteria bacterium | reverse complement strand
GTCGGCGCGTTCGTGTTCTCGATGTTCGCGGTGCGCCAGCTCGGCATGGTCAGCGTCATCGTCATCCTCGCCGTGCTCGCCACCCTGCTCGGCGTGCTGATGCTGTTCATGAAAAGTGCGACCGGCCGGCAGGACGCGGAACCCGGTGACAGGATTCACCTGGCCGACGTCGTGCTGATCCTGAAGCAGCCGACGATCTGGCTGCTGTGCGTCATTCTTACCGCCGTCTATCACCTGTTCTGGGGCACGATCGAGTTCCCGAGCTTCGCCGAGACCGGCGGCTTCGGCATGCCGCTCGCCGCCGCGACCACGCTCGGCGCCGTGAAACTGTGGATGCGCCCGTTCGGCGGAGTACTGGGCGGCATGCTCGGCGACCGCATCACGAACGTGCGCCTGATGATGTGGCTGTTCATCGCCGGCATCGCCTGCTGCCTGTATCTCGCGCTCGTCGACGCGCGGCCCGGGCTCGCCTGGACGCTGTGGCTGTTCATCGTCCCGTTCGGCCTCGTCGTGTACGCGGCGCGCGGTATTTTCTGGGCGTTGCTCTACGACTGCCCGGTGCCGGCCCGCGCGCTCGGCACCGCGATCGGCTTCGTCTCGATCATGGGCTACAGCTCGGACGCCTACATCCCGCAGGTCAGCGCCTGGCTGCACGGCGCGTTCGACACCGGCACCGCGTACCAGCTGTTCTTCGCCTACGTCGCGGCTGCGGCGGCGGTCGGCTTCGTCGCGGCGTGGCTGCTCGGCCGGCTCACGCGCCGCAGCGCGGCGGTCTGAACGTGGAAAGCTTCGACTACGTCATCGTCGGCGCCGGCTCGGCCGGCTGTGTGCTCGCGAATCGACTGTCGGCCGACGGGCAGAACAGGGTGCTGCTGCTCGAAGCCGGCGGCTCGGATCGCAGCCTGTTCATTCGCATGCCGACCGCGCTGTCGATTCCGATGAACATGGAGCGCTTCAACTGGGGCTTCGAGACCGAACCCGAACCGCATCTCGACGGGCGGCGGCTCGATTGCCCGCGCGGCCGCGTCCTGGGCGGCTCGTCTTCGATCAACGGCATGGTCTACGTGCGCGGGCACGCCTCTGACTTCGACGAATGGCAGGCGCTCGGCGCGGACGGCTGGGCCTATGCCGACTGCCTGCCCTATTTCAAAAAGTCCGAGACCTGGATCGGTGGCGCCGATCAGTATCGCGGCGGCGACGGCCCGCTCGCGACCTGCAACGGCAACGGCATGCGGAACCCGCTTTACCGGGCGTTCATCGAGGCGGGCCGGGAAGCAGGCTATCCGGTGACCGACGACGTGAACGGGTTTCAGCAGGAAGGCTTCGGCGCCATGCACATGACGGTCGGGCGCGGCATGCGCTGCTCGTCGTCGGTCGCATACCTCGAACCGGCGCTGCACCGGACCAACCTCGAGGTCCGCGAGCACGTGTTCGTCGACCGCCTCGTCTTCGAGGGGCGCGCAGCGACCGGGGTCGACTGCCTGGTCGACGGCCGCGAGGTCCGCTACCGCGCGAACGCCGAGCTTCTGCTTTGCGCCGGCTCGATCGGCTCGCCTACGATCCTGCAGCGCTCCGGCGTCGGGCCCGCGGACGTGCTGCGCGCGGCCGGCGTCGACGTCGTGCACGAATTGCCCGGCGTCGGTGCGAACCTCGCCGATCATCTCGAAGTGTATTTCCAGTACCGGTGCAGGCAGCCGATCACGCTGAACGCGAAGCTCGACTGGTTCTCGAAATTCCTGATCGGTACGCGCTGGATTCTGAACCGCAGCGGACTCGGCGCGACCAATCATTTCGAGTCCTGCGCGTTCATCCGATCGCGCGCCGGCGTGCGCTGGCCCGACGTGCAGTTTCATTTCCTGCCGGCCGCGATGCGCTACGACGGCCGCGCCGCGTTCGACGGTCACGGCTTCCAGGTGCACGTCGGGCCGAACAAGCCGACCAGCCGCGGTACGGTAACGATCACGGGCCGGGAGCCACAGGCACCGCCGTCGATCCGCTTCAACTACCTCGCGACCGATGAAGACCGCCGCGACTGGCGCCGATGCCTGCAATTGACCCGGGAGATCCTGGGCCAGCCGGCGATGGACCCCTATCGCGGCGAGGAAATCCAGCCGGCGCTGGATCTTGGCGACGACGCGGCCGTCGACGCCTGGGTCAGGCAGAACGTCGAGAGCGCGTATCATCCGTCGTGCACCTGCCGGATCGGCGCGAACGACGATCCGCTGGCGGTGCTGGACAGCGACTGCCGCGTGCGCGGTATCGACCGGCTGCGCGTCATCGACTCGTCGATCTTCCCGTCGATCACGAACGGCAACCTGAACGCGCCGACGATCATGGCGGCGGAAAAGGCAGCGGATATCCTGCTCGGCAAGCCGGCGCTTCGCGACGAGGCCGGCTACTGGATCGACGAGCGCTGGCAGGACAGGCAGCGCCCCGGTGCGCCGCTGCGCGAGGTGGCAACGACGACTGGCGGAGCCACGGAATGATTCGAAGAGTGCTGTTCACGGTACTGGCATCGCTGCTCGTTGCGGCATGCGGGCGCGACGCCCCGCAACCCGCGGCGCACAACACGCCGTACGCGGTCGGCTCGCAAACGTTCTTCATTCACGACGAGACGCGGCCTTACGACCGCGTTGCCGGCGTCGATCACGGCGTGCGCACGCTGATCACCGAGTGCGGGTGCGCGGTCGGCCGGGGGGCGATCGTAGCGGGGGGCGAGCGTTGCGGGAGGGCGGCCTCGGCGGGCTGAGCGGCGATCGAAGCGGCGGGCGAACGTTATCGACGCGCGACCTACGGCGAATACGTGTTCGGCGACCGGGACGTGCATCGCCTGATGATGACCGAGACGACGTTCTTTCATCTCACGCCGGACACCGTGCGTGACGGCGTCACGCAGGCGGACATCGACGCCGCGATCGACGAGCTGTTCGGGCGCGAGCGCGGCAGCTACGTCGATGCACCGCTCGCGGACGACGGGCGCCCGTTTCCGGTCGTCGTGATGACCCACGGCGACGCGGGCAGCCGTTACAACATGGAAAGCGCCTGCGAATACCTGGCGGCGCACGGCTACCTCGTCATCGCCCCGGAGCATACCGGCAACTCGCCGTACTCGATGACCGGGCACGACCCGGCGCTTGCAGCCGACAGCGGCGATACGGATTTCCGCAAGAAGATGTCCGGCGTGCTCGAACTGCTCGACGAAAGCGGCGTGTATGGCGCACGCGAAGACTACGGGCAGAGCTACGCGCCGTCCGCGGCGGGCCGCGATTCGCTGCAGTTCCTGAAAGATCTCGACGCTGCGCTGCTTGAGCGGCTGAACGACCTGCGCGCCGCGCTCCGCGAACTCGAGCGCATGAATACCGAGGGCTTCGCCGGCGCCGGGCCGGGCGCGCTGGAGCTGGATACGATCGGGTTGATGGGCCGCTCGTTCGGCGGCGCAACGACGCTGGTCGGGCTCGCGCTCGAGGAGCGCTTCACGTCGGGATTCTCGGTCGTGCCGCCCGGCTGGGCGGATCCGCGGCCCGCGCTACCGGCGGAAGTGCTGGAGCCGCCCGGCGCCGAGTCCGTGCTGTTCGCCGCCGACGGGCCGTTCCCGCTCACCTGGCTCGGCAAACCGACGCTGCTGCTGCACGGCAGCGAGGACGCATTGATCATCGGGCTCGCCGCCGGCATGGCGGCCGCATCCGGCGCGCCGGCGCCGACGGCGGACAACCCGCACCCGCTGCTGCGCTCCGCTTTCGAATCCACCGACGCGCCGGTGGTCTGGGCGGAGCTTGCGGATTCGAACCACGCGACGTTCGGCGTATCCGGCGGTTACTGGTGGCCGGCGCTGAAGCCCGACACCCAGGAGCGATACTTCGAGCCCGGCGTCAGGTTCCGGCTCGCCGACACGGCGCTCGCCCACCTGATGCAGCGCGAGTTGGCCCTTGCCTTTTTCGACCTGACGCTGCGCGGCGACGCGGCCGCCCGCGATGCGCTGCTGCAGAATCCTTTCGCTGATTCGGGCCTTCGGCTCGATGCGCGCAACTTCTGATCAAGGACCGGGCAAGTGACGCTGATTCTCTCGATCGCGATCGTCGTCACGACCCTGACGTCGCTGCTGCTGGTCGTGCGCTACCGCAACCTGCGCTGTACCGGCTCGATGCCGGCCTCGCTGTTCACGTTCATCGCGATCCTGTTCACGTCCGGCCTCGACGTCGGGTTGATCATGTTTCCGCTGGTCGATTTCCAGGCGTACGCGACGTAAGCCACGTCGTACTTCGCCCACCCGCTCGCGTTCGAGTTCGGCTTCTGGGGTTTCCTCTTCTGGGGCGTTTACTTGCTCACGACCTTCTACTTCTGCATCGTCGAGCCGCGCCTCAAGCTGTTCGAGATTCCGGCGATCAAGTTCACGAACAACGTCGTCATCATCGGCACCTGCGCATTCACCGGCTACCTGTTTCTCGTCTACCTGCCGAGCTACATCGACGGCATCAGCGACGCCGCACGCTTCGCGCTGGTCGGTGCCGTCGTGCTGTTCGCGGCGCTGTCCAGCACGCACATACGCTTCATCGCGATCCTGTCCGTGTCGTCGACCTGGCTGTTCTTTGCGCTCATTGCCGGCGTTTGGCTGGCATCGGGGATGGGGTTTGGCGGCCTTGCGAAGTCGATGTCGAACATCGGCGAGTACTTTGCGAACATTCACCGCTTCGTGTTGCCGGTCAGCGACTACCACCAGTTTTATCTCTACTGGTGGTTTGCGTGGAGCATCATGATCGGCCAGTTCGTGTCGCGTTTCGTCGGCGGCCTGAAGACCTGGCACCTGTTCTTCGCACTCCTGATCGTGCCATCGATACCGATCGCGATCTGGTTCTCGGTGCTTTACTACTATTTCTCGAACGACATCGCGGTGGCCGACTTCTGGCGCATCGCGATGATCGTCGTCGGCGTCATTTTCGTCGCCAATTCGCTGGACTCGCTGATCCGTCTGTACACGCAGAACCTGAACCTGACCGTCGACCGGCTCGGCCTCGCGAAGTACGTCGGCGGCAACTGGCTCGCGCTGTACGGCCTGGTGCTGCTGTACCAGTTCACGCCGCTGGAAATCGAGTGGGTGGGCCTGGTCGTGATCGGCAGCTACGCCGCGGTGTACGCGCTGGTCGTCAGGCGGCGAAAAGAGCTCGCCATTGTTTGATCGCTGCTAGTCGCTGTGCAGGTCGGTGAGCGCCTGGTAGGTCGCAACCTTCATCGAAAAGCGCGTGGCATCGCTCCACGGCGAGCCCATGATCTGCGACATCAGGATCGCGACGAGGTCTTCCTCGGGATCGATCCAGAACTTCGTGTTCGCCGCGCCGCCCCAGGAATACTCGCCGCGCGAGGACACGACGCCGCTCTGGCCGGGATCGGTGATCACGCCGAAGCCGAGCCCGAACGACTGGCCCGGATACAGGTGATACGCCGGGTATTCATCACTGGCTTCGTCGCGCACCGCCTGCGTGATCTGCGGCATGCGCATGTACTGCACGGTTTTCGGCCCGAGTATGCGTACGCCCCCGTAACTGCCGCCGTTGCGCAGCATCTCGCTGAAGATCATGTAGTCGGACGCGGTCGACTTCAGGCCGGCGCCGCCGGTAAAGAGCGTTACCCCGTTCGGCGCTGACGCGTACCCTGGGTCGAGCAGCGCAAGTGCCCCGGCCTCGGCATCCCAGTAGTGATTGGAAACCAGGCGATCGAGCTTGTCGTCGGGCACGTTGAAAAACGTATCGTGCATGCCGAGCGGCTCGAAAATGCGGGTGCGGAAAAAATCATCGAGCGATTCGCCGCTGAGGCGTTCGACGACCGCGCCGAGGACGTCGGTCGCGACGCTGTAGTGATAGCGCGTACCGGGCTCGAAGCGCAGCGGGATCGCGGCCAGCCGGCCGACGAATTCGTCGAGATCCGCGCTTTCCCAGAGTTTCGCCTCGGTGTACGCGACCTCGACCGGGTGTTCGTCGATGCCGCCGTAGGTCAGGCCGGCCGTGTGCGTCATGAGCTGCTCGATCGTCATCTCGTCCGAAACCGGCACGATCTCGCCATCGTGATACACGGTCTGGTCGGCGAACTCGGGCAGGTACTTCGACACCGGGTCGCCGAGGTGAAACGCCCCCTCCTCGTAGAGCATCATCGCGGCCACGGTCGTCACCGGTTTGGTCATCGAGAAGATGCGAAACAGGGCATCGCGGTCCATCGGCCTGTCGTTGTCCACGCCGTACTGTCCGACCGCCTCGAAGTGCACGACACGGCCGTGGCGCGCGACCATCGTCACGACGCCGGCGAGCCGTCCTGCCTCGACCTCGCGCCGCGCGTACTCGGTAATTTGCTCGAGGCGCGCGGCGGAAAAGCCGACCGCTTCGGGTGCCGCGTGCGGCAGCGGCTCCGCGACCGCGATCGTCGGCACGAGGATCAGGGCAAAGGCAAGGGCACGCATGCGGGCGCTCCGTCGACGGTTCGGCACAGGCGGGCTTTTTAGCACAGCCGGGCGGCGAGCGACCAAGTAAGACGAATTCGAACCCAATTTGTAGGGTTTTCACAACATATGCGTCCGGGGCATAGGGTGGAGCGTCGTTTCGGGGAAAGTCGGCGTCGCTTTCAGACAGCTCATTGTTACCCTTTGGCAAAAAACCCGGTGCTATACTGCCGTGAAACACGGCGCACGCGCAGCCGCAGGCACTGCCGCCTCCGCGTTGCACCGATCCAACAAGCTACCGGTTCGATCGGCCGGACAACGAGAGGGGGAACAGGATGGCTCGGGCAAAACGCGAGACAAAAGTCTTCCGGATGAGTGCCGTGCGTCAGGGCGTCATTGCCGCCTGCGGCGTCAGCACCGCAATGGTCGCACCGCAGGCCGTCGCGCAGCAGCAGGGCGCGCAGGGGCGCGCACTCGAAGAAATCGTCGTAACCGCGACGAAGCGCGAACAGGGCGTACAGGACATTCCGATTTCCGTAATGGTGATGGGCGAGCAGCAGCTCGAAGACCTCAACATCACCGGCATGGAGGACTACATCCAGCTGCTGCCGAACGTCAGCTTCGTCACGCTCGGCCCGGGTGACGGCAACGTCTACATCCGCGGCATCTCCTCCGGCGGCGAATCGGGCATCGGCGCGAACCCGAGTGTGGCTGTCTACCTCGACGAGCAGCCGGTCACGGCGGTCGGCTCTTACCTCAACCCGCACATCTACGACGTGCAGCGTATCGAGGTGCTGGCCGGCCCGCAGGGCACGACGTTCGGCGCCAACGCGCAGTCCGGTGCGATGCGCATCATCACGAACCAGCCGGATACCAGCGGCTTCTCGGCGGGTTACAGCATCGATGGCAGCGTGCCCAAGAGCGGTGACTTCGGTTACCTGCTGGAAGGCTACGTCAACGTCCCGCTCAGCGAGCGGGCGGCCGTTCGCCTCGTGGGCTACGTCAAGGAGGAAGGCGGTTACATCGACAATATCCTGGGCTCGCATACGTTCAGGAACGGCAACGTTCGTACCGGCGGCGCCGACCCGGTGTGGGACGCGATCGCCGCGGACCAGACCTACGACAACGCAGAAATCGTCAAGGAAAACTTCAACGAGGCGACGACGATCGGCGGCCGGGCGGCACTCGGCATCGACCTGAACGACAACTGGACCGTGACCGCAGGCATCGTGTTCCAGAGCCTCGAGACGGAAGGCGTCTGGGACCACGACCCGACGCTGGGCGATCTCGTCGTGTCGCGTCTGCTGCCCGACTGGTCGGAGGACGACTGGGTACAGTTCTCCCTCAAGGTCGAAGGCCAGGTCGCCGGCGGCACGCTGACCGCCACGGTCGCGGACCTCGATCGGGACCAGTCGTCATACGTCGAATACTCGCTGTATAACGACTACTACGTCTCCTACGGCTTCGTACAGCCGTACTACTCCTGCTACATCGGCTTCGGCGCCTGCGAGGATCCGCGTGGCTATATCTCGTCGCTCGGCGGCTGGGACAGCACCAACTACGAGATCCGCTATGCCTCCGATCCGGAGCGGCGGTTCCGCTGGCTGGTCGGCGCGTTCTACTCCGAAGTCGAGAACTTCAACGACGGCGACTGGCACGTACTCGGACTGGCCAACATCCCGGGCGCGTTCGTCGAGGCGCCGGACATCTACTGGACGACGAATTTCCGGCGGCCCTACGAGGAAACGGCCTTCTTCGGCGAGGCGAGCATCGATTTCTCGGACCAGCTGTCCGCGAGCGCCAGTGTGCGCACCTTCGATTACGAAGCCCGACTCGACGGCTTCTCCGGCACCGTGTGGTGGCCCTGCGGCGGATGGGATCCGGGTCATCCGGACAACAACTACGGCGAAGGCGGATGCTCGGCCAGCGAGCGGCTCACGGAAGGCAGCGACGAAGTATTCCGCGTCAGCCTGGACTATTCACTCAACGACGACACCATGGTGTACACGGCCTGGGGCGAAGGCTATCGACCGGGCAGCCTGAATCGCATGTGTGAGACCCGAGCCATATCGGGCATCGGTGGGCAGGGCCAGTCGAACATCGGCTGCGCGTTCAATTCGGACTTCCTGACCTCGACCGAGATCGGCCTGAAGTCGACGCTCATGGACGGCCGCATGCGCATCAACGTGGCGGCATACTGGCAGGAATGGGAAGACTTCCAGTTCTCGCGTCTCGATACGTCGATCTCGCCGCTGACGCTGACGTTCAACGTCGGCAATGCCGAGTCGAACGGCGTCGAGGGCGACTTCACGATGCTGGTAGCCGACAACTGGACGCTCGGCGGCGCGTTTTCCTACATCTACAAGTCGGAGCTGACGTCGGACTACTGGCGCAATCCGCCGGCCGATCCGAACGCCCCGGGTGCGGCGCCGCCGGATGCGGCAGCCGGCACGCCGCTGCCGAGGATCCCCGAATGGAAGTGGAACCTCACGTCGCGCTACACCTGGACGAATGATTGGTACCTGCAGGGCGCATTCGTCTACACCGGCGATTCGTTCAACACGCTGTTCGAGGGCGGCACGATCCCGACGGCACGCAGGACGCAGCAGGCCTACCAGGTCGTGAACCTCGCTGTCGGACTCGACCGCCAGGAGTGGGCGGCCGAGTCCTCCGTGCGCAACGAAGCGGACGAGCGCGGCGACGTCTGGATCAACGCGGTGAGCTGGGACTCAAGGGTAACGATCAACCGGCCGCGTACGATCGGCCTGGCCTACCGCCGCAGATTCTGAGCGGACGCGTCAACCCGAACGAAAGGCGCCCTCCCGGGCGCCTTTTGTTTTGTACCGCTATGGATGAACGATCGAGGCGGTGCGAAGATTCACGGATGACGGAGACGCCGTGAACGCGACGACGGAAGAACTCGACGGGTTGCTCGAGGCGGCTCGAGCGGCCACCCGCGAGAACCGGCCGGAAGACGTCATCAGGGCCTGCGAAACGGCGCTCGACCTTGCGCCCGGTGACAAGCGCTTCGAGTTCATGCAGGGTGCCGCACTGCGCCGGGCCGGCGAGCACGAAAAGGCCGTTGCGCTGCTCCGCGGTGTCGTCGAGGCGATGCCCGGCTTTGCCGCCGCCCACCTCGAACTGGGCCTCGACCTGTTGTCTATGGGCAGGCTGGCGGCGGCCCGCCAGGCGCTCGAGTCCGCCGCATCCATCGACGCGACGCTGAAGCCGGCGTGGATCGCGCTTTGCGAGATCCGTTCGGCCGAAGGCGACCACCCGGGCGCCGCCGAAGCGTATCGCCGCTCGCTCGGAACGACCGAGCCCGATCCGGCGCTGCAGAAAGCCTACGACCTGTATTCGAAGGGACGCCTCGGCATCGCCGAGGGAATCGTCCGCGAGTACCTGCGGCAGCGGCCGATGGACGTGGACGCCATTCGCCTGCTGGCACAGATCGGCATCGATTTAGGGATAGTGGACGAGGCAATAAAGCTGCTCGAGCGCTGCCTCGAGCTCGCGCCCGACTTCCATTTCGCACGCAGCAACTACGTTACCGCGCTCGGGCGCCAGCAGCGATTCGACAAGGCGCTCGTGGAAATGGACCGGCTGCAGCGGGCGGTGCCGGGCAACCTCGCCTACCTGTCCCAGCAGGCGGCGCTCCTGTCCATGGCCGGGCGCTTCGACGAGGCGCACGAGAAGTTCGCCGCGGTGATCCGGCAGGCGCCGGACAATCCGAGGATCCTGACCAACTTCGGCCACTCGCTGCGCTACGGCGGCAAGGGCGACGAGGCCATCGACACCTACCTGAAAGCGATCGAAGCGGACCCGGACGCCGGCGAGGCCTGGTGGAGTCTCGCGAATCTCAAGACGTTTCGCTTCAGCGACGCGCAGGTCGCGTCGATGCGTGAGCGTCTCGAGGCGATCGAACGTGACGGACCGGACAAGTTCCATCTCGCGTTTGCGCTCGGCAAGGCGCTCGAGGATGCCGGAGAGTACGACGATTCGTTCGCCGCCTACACGACCGGCAACCAGATCAAGCGCCGCTTCAGCGCCTACGACCGTGACGACACAAAGGCCCGCGTCGACGCCGCCATCGCGCAGACCTCGGCGGACTGGTTCGACGGCACGGGCCACGAATCGGACGAACCGATCTTCATCGTGGGTTTGCCGCGCGCCGGTTCGACCCTGCTCGAGCAGATACTCGCCAGTCACTCGATGGTCGAAGCGACTGCCGAGTTGCCGTTCATCGGCCAGATCGCAACCGACGTTGCGGGACGGAGAAAGCGCACGGACGAGATCCTGTATCCCGGCATCATCGAGGAACTGACTCTCGACCAGCGGCAGGCACTGGGCCAGCAGTATCTCGCCCGGTCCCGAATTTACCGGGAAGGCAAACCCCGCTTCATCGACAAGCTGCCGAACAATTTCATGCACGTTGCGCTGATCAAGCGCATCCTGCCGAACGCCACCATCATCGACGCGCGGCGCGAACCGATGGCCGCCTGCTTCGCCAATCTGAAGCAGCTGTTTGCGCAGGGCCAGGAGTTCACCTATAGCCAGGAAGACATCGCGAATTACTATGCCGACTATGTGCGGCTGATGGATCACTGGCAGTCGATCCTGCCGGGCGGCGTGCTGACCGTGCAATACGAGGACGTGGTCGCCGATCTCGAGTCACAGGTGAAGCGCATGCTCGAGCATTGCGGGCTGCCGTTCGAGGAGGGCTGTATCGAATTTCATCGCACGGAGCGTGCGGTGCGCACGGCGAGCTCGGAGCAGGTGCGGCAGCCGATTTACAAGGACGCGATAGCGCAATGGAAACACTACGAGAAGCACCTCGCACCGGTGCGAAAAATCCTCGAGGAACGAAAGGTGCTCTGATCAGGCGGCGGCGCGCCGGTCGATCACGGCACGATGATACGGCTGCAGCGTATCGATGGCGCTCAGCGGCTCACCGGTCTTCCATGCGTAAAGGCTCACGTCGATTGCGTCCGGCGCGATATCCAGCACCGTAAAACCGTTTTTCTCCTGAACCGCACCGCGGGACTCGTGAACCAGGCCGATCGCCGCGAGCGGCGGCGTGCCACGGGCGTCCGACGGCCAGCCGTTCTGCGTGCCGAGCGTGCCGGTGAGCACCGTGTGTACCGGGTTCTGAGACAGGTCGAGGTCGGCGCTCTTTTGCAGCGTGGCGTGGCTGATCGCGTGCAGGTCGCCCGACAGCACGACGCCCGCCCGCTTCTGTTGTGCGTTCAGGCTCTGAAGCAATCGCTGGTGCTGCAGCCACCAGCCGCGCTGCCAGAGGAATTTATCGCGCTCGGTCGTGAGCACGACGCGCCTGTCGCCGGCGTCGCAGCACTGCGCGATCTCGGGCGCCTCGTTGTCACCGGTGTCGGCCACGTCGGGATACCATTCCCCCCACTTGCCCGCTGACCAGCCGAACGGGTGCGACGGCACGTGCAGCAGTTGCGCAACGCTTTGGTCGGCGGTGCGCGCGAGCAGCCAGCGTTCGACTTCCGGCGGCACGAGCCCGGCGTGATCGCCCTTCAGGCTCAGGTAGCGCGCGCAGTCGTAAATCAGCGTTTCGACGAGTCGTCCGTAGCGAAACGTGCCGAACGCTTCCGAGATGCCGGGCGCGCGGTCGCCGGCGCCGGTGCCGGACATCATGAGCGGGCGATTCGGGTCCGGCAGGAACTCCGGCAGGAACGCGTTTCTCGCGAAACGCGCGAACTCGAGCTGGTAGACGTCGGGCGGGAACGTGACCATGTTCGGGTCGGCGTCGTCGTTCTCGAAGTAGTCGTGATCGTCGCTGACGAAATAGGACGGCGTCGAGCGCAGCAGCGTACCGTACAGCTCGCCGATCTGCGGGCCGATGGCCGCTTTCAGCGAGATCTCGTTGCGCGTTCCGAGCGCCGGCATCGTGCGATCGAGCCAGCCGACGCTTTCGTAGAAGCGCCGGACCCGCTCGCCGTACGTCTCGCCGCGATTCTCCAGTTCCGTGCGCTGGTCCCAGTAGATGTGATCGCCGATCGCAATGATCGCCTGCGGCGCGAACGACAGCGCGCGGCGCAAGAGTCGCCTGCGAACTTCGATCGGCAGGAACCAGTCGGCATCGCCCGGGTGGCCGCCTGCGCAGGTGTAGGCGACGATGCGCACGTGCTCCCTTGCTGCGTCCGGTGCCGGGAAGGTGCGGAGCGGCCATTCGTCGCACAGGTTGCTGTTGCCGGCGTCCGTCAGGCGCAGCGCGTACTCGACGTCCGGCTCGAGCCCGTCGACGTCGAAGGAGAAAAACCGGTTCGCCGAGTCGGTCGGCACGCCAGCAACGCTGCGCCCACCGACGTGCAGCAGCGGAAGTTCGTCGATCCGCTCGGCGAACGACGCCTTGAGGGCGAAACGCTCGTGACTGGCGGCAGGAATCAGGTGCGAGACGATGCCGGGATTCCAGCCGTCGTCGGCGATCGACCGCTGCGGCAACGATGCGACTCCGGCGATGATAGACGAGGTCGCCATGAACCGGCGTCTAGTCCAGTTGTGATGCTGCGCCATTGCCTTAACTGTGCGTGTCCGGGTGTGCAGGAATTGTAGTAGGCTGCGCGCTCACCTGGCAAAAGACCGGCCCGTGATTCGCCATGCGCGTGTATCGATTCCTGATTTGTGACGTCTTTACCGAAACCCGTTTCGGCGGCAACCAGCTTGCCGTACTCCCGGACGCCGAGGGCTTGAGCACGGAGGAAATGCAGCAGATCGCGCGCGAGTTCAATTATTCCGAGAGCGCGTTCGTGTTTGCCGGCAGCGGCGACTTCACGCGCAAGGTGCGCATCTTCACGCCGTCGACGGAAGTGCCGTTTGCCGGGCACCCGAACGTGGGCACGGCATTCGTGCTCGCCTCGATCGGCGAGCTCGGCGAACTCGGCAACACCGGCGACGGCCTGTCTGTCGTGTTCGACGAGGCGGCAGGCGCGGTGCGCATCGAGATTCGCGAGGACGACGAGGGTCGCATTCGCTGCGAGCTGGAAGCGCCGCAGTCATTGCAAATTGGCGAAGAGCTGGACACTGCGATGATTGCCCGTGCGTTGTCTCTCGACGAATCGGACATCGTTACGGACGTGCATGCACCGCGCGTCGCGAGCGTCGGCCTGCCGTTCGTGATGGTGGAGCTGGCCTCTCTCGAGGCGCTGCAGAGGGCGCGGGCATTTACACCGGGCCTCGAGGAAATCCAGGCGCTCGGCATCGTGCCGGACCTGCACCTGTATTTCCGCAGCGACGACGAATTCGATATTCGTGCCCGCATGTTCGCGCCTTTCGACGGCGTGCCGGAGGACCCGGCGACGGGCAGCGCGAACTGCGGACTCGTCGCGCTGCTGACCGACAGCGACGCGCGTTACGCGGACGGCGGCGAATGGCGCATCGCGCAGGGCGTCGAGATGGGCAGGCCGAGCGTGCTGGCGGCCCGCACCGTGCGCGACGGCGACCGAATGCGCACGTTCATCGGCGGCAACAGCGTGCTGGTCGCCGAGGGCCAACTCGTCCTGGACTGACTTTCCGCTCAGCCGCCCGGCAGCCGCCACTGCGAATCGTGCACGATCGCGCGGCGCATGTCGCCGTCGGCGTCGACCGTGACGGACGCGCCGATTCCGGCATGCGACGAGCGGACGGTTGCGAACGCGATATTCGCCTCGTATTTCGGCGAGTATGCCTGCGAAGTGACGAGGCCGATCTGCTCGCCGTCCTCGTCGAGCACGCGCCAGTCGCTGCGCAGTGCCCCGAGCTTCGCGCCCTCGATGACCAGGTTGACCAGGCGCCTCGCCGGTCCGGTTGCCGCGATTTTCCGCAGCGCGTCACGGCTCATGTACTCGGCCGGCTTGTCGAGGTCGATGAACTTCTCGAGACCGGCCTCGAACGGATCGCTTTCGATCGTCATGTCGGCGTTGTACGACTTGAGCCCCGTCTCCAGGCGCTCGATCAGGTTCGGTGAGCCGACCGTCAGCCCGAACTTCCGGCCCGCGTCCCAAAATGCATCCCACAGGTCGAGGCCCCTGGCCGAGTCCTGCAGGTAGACCTCGAAGCCGCCCTGGCCGCTCCAGCCGGAGCGCGCCAGCTTCACCGGCGTGCCCGCGATCGTCTCGTCGGTGAATCGAAAAAAGCGAATGTCGCGCACGTGCTCTCCGACGACGTCAGCGACGAGATCCTCTGCCTTCGGTCCCTGGATCGCGAGCGGACTCACGTCCGGTTCGAACACGCGCACGTCGAATCCCCGACCGTAGGCGATGCCCTTCACCCAGAGATTGACGTCTGAATCCGCGATCGACAGCCAGAAACGATCGTCGGCCAGGCGCAGGATGATCGGATCGTTGACGATGCCGCCGTTCTCGTCGCACAGCGGCGCGTACATGCCCTGCCCGACGGCGCAGCGCGAGATGTCGCGGGGCGTGATCAGCTCCACCAGCCGCAGCGCGTCCGGCCCGACGATTTCCACCTGCCGCTGCGCCGCGACGTCCCAGATCTGCACGCCGTTGACGAGGCTGTCGTAAGTCGCTTCGTACGACTCGTAGTGCAGGGGCAACAGCATCTTGTTGTACAGCGAGAACGCCGTCACGCCGTTTTCGAGCACGCGTTTTTCATAGGGGGAAGCGCGCATTCGCCGCGACAGGAGCATGGGGACGATAGCCATTCAAAAAGGTCCTCTCGAATGACGGGTTGAGCCGAGTTCAGGGAATCAGGCCGAGCTTTCCTCGCGCAGGCCGCGGAAAAGACCGAAACACATCAGGAGCAGCACGATACAGAACGGCAGGCCGATCGCGATCGTCATCGACTGCAGCGAATTGATGCCGCCGCCGAGCATCAGCGCGATGGAAACGAGGCCGGCCAGCATGCACCAGAAAACGCGCTGCTGCGTGGGCGCGTCCATCTTGCCACCGGCCGTTATCGTGTCCATCACGAGCGACCCCGAGTCGGCCGAGGTCACGAAAAAGATCGCGATCAGGAACACGCTGACCGTCGATACGATCGCCGTCAAGGGCAGCATCTCGAGCATGCGGAACAGCGCGAGCTCGGGCACCGAGTCGGCAACGCCACGGTAGCCGTCGGCGAACAGCTGGTCGAGCGCCGTGCCGCCGAACGTCGACATCCAGATCAGCCCGATCACGGTCGGAATGATCAGCGCCCAGGTGATGAACTCGCGCACCGTGCGGCCGAAGCTGATGCGCGCGATGAACATGCCGACGAACGGCGACCACGCGATCCACCACGCCCAGTAGAACACCGTCCAGTCATGCACGAACGCGACGTCGGTCCGGCCGATCCAGTTGCTCAGGCTCGGCAGGTAGTAGAGGTAATCGACAATCGACTGCCAGATGCGCGGCAGGATGACCAGCGTGGGCCCCGCGACCAGCCGAACGAGCCCCAGACCCGCCGCCATGCCCATGCTCAGTTCGCTCAGGCGCTTAACACCCTTGTCGAGCCCGGCGACTACCGACACAAGCGCAATGCCGATGATTACCGAGATCACGACCACCTTGGTCGCGTCGCCGGTCGGCACGCCGAAAAGGTAGTGCAGCCCGCCGGTGATCTGCTCGGCGCCCAGGCCGAGCGATACGGCAAGCCCGAACAGGGTGGCCAGCACGGCGACGGTGTCGACCACGTGCCCGAACGGCCCCCAGACCCGCGTGCCCAGCAGCGGGAAGAACGCGGAGCGCAGCGTCAGCGGCATGCCGCGATTGAAACAGAAGAACGCGAGCGACAGGCCCACCACCGCGTAGATTGCCCATGCGTGCAGGCCCCAGTGAAAGATCGCTGCCGACATGCCGGCAGCGCTGGCGCTGGCCGTTTCAGCGGGATCGATTCTCAGCGGTGGATTCAACGTATGCGTGACCGGCTCCAGCACGCCGAAGAACATCAGCCCGATGCCGACCCCGGCCGCGAACAGCATCGCGAGCCACGCGGGATAACCGTAACGTGGCGCGGCTTCGGCGCCACCCAGTCGAATCCGCCCGAGCGGCGACATCGCCAGCGCCAGGCAGAACACTACGAACAGGTTCGCCGAAATCAGGAAGAACGTGTCGAATCCTTCCGTCACCCACGTGCGTGCGCTGTCGAAAATGATTGCTGCCTGTTCCTGAAAGAGCAGCGTCAATGCGACCAGCGTGACCGTCAGCACCGCGGAAACGATGAAGACCGGGTTGTGGATGTCCAGGCCCAGCACCTGGATGTTGTGCTCGCCGATCTCGTGGCCGATTTCGGCTTCGGGCGCCGGTGTCAGTTCCTCATTCACTGCCTGCTCTCCGTGTCGAGCCGTATTCATCGAGCATCGGCCCCAGCGCCCCCTTCAACGGCGCCAGCCAAGGTTCGAAATGCCGCCACTGCTCGAGGCCGCTGGTAAAGATCGGCTGCCGCACCTGCTCGGAACTCGGCGTGCGCACCGAGCGTTCGGTCCGGTGATATTCGATGCACGCGTCCTCGAACGGCAGTCCGCAATAGTCGAGGATGCGCCGCACCTGGCCTTCGAGGTCGGCCACAATGTCCTCGTAGCGGACGCGCAGTACCTTGCCGGGCAGCGCTTCGTCCCAGTGCTGCATCAGCCCGACATAGTCGCGGTAGTAGCGCCCCATGTCTTCGAGATCGTAGGTGAACTCCTGGCCCTCGGCAAACAGCTGCTTGAAGCCCGAAAAGCAGCACGCCAGCGGTTCGCGGCGCGCGTCTATTATCTTGGCGTTCGGCAGGATCAGCCGGATCAGCCCGATGTGCCGAAAGTTGTTCGGCATCTTGTCGATGAAGTACGGCGCATCCTGCCGGTGAATCCGCGTATCGCTGATGTACTCCTCGCCGAATGCGCGACACTCGTCTGCGGTCAGTTCGCGAAGGATGTCAGGGTACTGGCTGCCGCCTCCGGTCCGACCCCGGCGACGCAGTCGCTGTGACAGCGACAGGATGTTCGGCAACTCCAGGGTGCCGTCCACCTGCGAATGCGACGACAGAATCTGTTCGAGCAGGGTCGACCCGGCGCGGGGCAGCCCGAGAATGAAGATCGGGTCGGCAGCTTCGTGGCCGTATCCCTCGCGCTCGGCGAAGAACTCCGGCGTGCACACCTTCCGCTGCGCATCGAGATCCGCCGACATCGTGTCGGCGTCGTACCGGCCCTGCGCCTTCTTCAGCCGATTGCCGCGTTCGTAATAGCGAAACGAGGTCTCGTAGTCCTCGCGATCCTCGTACGCCTTGCCGAGCGCGAAACAGAAGTACACGCGGTCGGCGTGTGCGAGCTCCGGCCTGCCCTCGGCGTCCAGCATGCGGGAGATCTCGTCGTCGTCGAACGTGTATACCTTCAGGTTCGCGAGCGAATACCACGCCTCGCCGTACCAGGGCTGGCTGCGGATCGCGTCGCGGTAGGCACCGACCGCGTCGTCGTAGCGGCCGTCGGTCTTGTACGCGTGGCCCATGGACGCCAGCGTGACCGGGTCGCCGGGCATCTGCTGCAGCACTTTTTCGAAGCTCGCGAGTGCGGCTGCGTAGTCGCCGCACTGCATGCACTCGACGGCATAGATCGACCGGAACTGCGGGTTGTCGGGTGCCCGTTCGAGCAGCGCCGCCGCCTGCTCCAGCGCCGGGCGAAACTTCTGCCGCTTGCGCAGCACGCGAATGTAGTCGATGTGTGCAGGAACGTTTTCCGGCTCGAACCCGGTCGCGCTTTCGAGCAGGAACTCGGCATCGTCCAGGCATCCCAGGCGTATACCGATGTCTGCGAGCAGGCGCATGCCCTCGACGTGGTGAGGTACTTTTCTCAGGAACTGCCGGCACAGGTCCTCGGCCTTAAGCAAGCGTCCCTGCGCGATGAGATCGGTAACCGCAACCAGCGCCGGCGGCAGCGATTGCAGGCGTGCGAGCTCGCCGCGCACGATGTCCGCCCGCCGCTCGAGATTTTTCTTTTCGAGAATGGCGAGCTGACCTTTGAAACTCGCTTCGAGCGCGGGATTGAAAAAGCACGCTCGGGCATAGGCGGCCAACGCTTCGTCCTCGCGGCCCATGTCTCGATACGTGTGCCCCTCTTCCTGGTGCGCGCGACCGAACTCGGGCTGCACGGACTTCAGGCCGGCGAGAATTTCGAGCGCGGTGGGGAAGTCACCCAGGTAACGGTTGCACACGGCGCTCATGTAAAGCGCATCGGGATTCTGCGGCTCGTCGTCGAGAATGGCGGCCAGGTCGGCGAGAGCCGAGCGAAACTGTTTCGATACGATTTTGCGCTGTATCGATTGCAGGTCCGTATTTTGCTGGGCTGACTGCACGTGATCCCGCCGAAACGAAGACGCCCCGTCCCCGGGGCGCCCATTGTTTCAGATCGACCGCTTCGTCGCGATCAAAAATCGAAGCTCAGGCGAATGCCTATCGTTCGCGGCGTCGCGTAGCTCACACGCCTGACGTCGAAGACGAAATCGCGCGCTATCTCGGCCCGCTCGTCGGTCAGGTTACTGATGTAGAGCTCGCCGCTCCAGGCGTCTGCGGTGAGTCCGGCGGAAATGCCGGCCATGACCCAACCGTCGATCTTGTCGCGATTGATCGTGATGATGTCGCTGAATGCGTCGGACGACCAGTACACGCTCGGCATCACGTGTGCGAGCAGCCCGCTGTCTCCGAGGTCCCACTCGTATCGCGCCCGCAGGTTGCCCTGGAACTCCGGCGCATAGGCGAGTTCGTCGCCGAGGCGCACGTCGTTGGTCGGCGTCAGCACCTTGGTGATTTCCGTATCCAGGAGCGAGAACGCGCCGGTGACGGTCAGGCCGTCGACCGCGTCCGGCAGCCAGATGAAATCGCCCTCGAAGCCGAGCACCTCAGCGTCGGCGGCGTTGTCGGAGAAGAACAGGTTCGTGATGGACGGATCGAAGATCGTCGTCTGCAGCCGCTCGATGTCGACGAAGAACAGCGCACCGTTGAAACGGAAGCGGCCGTCGAGATAGTAGGACTTCAGTCCGAGCTCGAAATTGGTGACGTCGTCAGTATCCAGCGAATACGGGACCGTGAACGTCATGCCCGGGTTCTGCCGTCCGCCCGGCCGGTTCAGGAGCCCGGGGCGGAATCCTTCCGACAGCGTCACGTAGTAGAGCTGGTCGTCGTTCGGCTTCCAGTCCGCGGTGATCTTGAAGATCGTACCGTCTGCGATCGCCTTGTCCGGCGCACCAACCGAGTTGTCCGGCGCAAACTGCGCCGAGATATTGGTGCCGAACGCCTGCGCATCCGTCGACTGGCCGAAATTGAAGAATGATGAGTTCGCGCTGCCCTCGAAGTCCACCTCGATGTCGTAGTAGCGCAGACCCACGGTCACGGAAAAATCGTCCGTAAAGTCGTAGGTCGCCTCACCGAAGACGCCGAACTGCTCGTCGGTGCGCAGTATGTCGTTCCTGAATATCACGTCGCGGGGAAACGGGCCCGGGTCGCTGAAGTAGCCCGGCGCGGCGTTGCCCACCATGCCGGTGACCGACGTGTTGGTCAGCGGATAGTTCGGGCCAAAGCCGAGCACCCGCCCGCCCATGCCGTCATCGGCGTAGGAAACCGCGTTGACCGAGCCCGGGTAGGTAAAGTCGTTCAGTTCCTTGAGTTCGAGGTCCTGGAAAAACGCGCCGAACGTCGCGCGGAACGCGTTCGCCGAATCGGTCGTGAAGCGGAGCTCGTGCGTGATGACCTCGGTCTTCGTGTTGCTGTCGACGAAAAGGTTCGGCGGCTGGCAGGTCCCGTCCGGCAGTCCGGTCGGGCTGAAGCTCGTGTAGGTAACGTAGTAGTCGCAGATGTAATACGGCAGGTACTGGCCGACGAACAGGTAGTCGGTGTAGTCGACGATCTGGTCCGTTTCGCGATCGGTAAAGGCGCCGGTGTACACCAGCTCGAGCTCCGCGATGCGGCCCTCGAGCGTCCAGGCGGTATTGTCGAACGTGTCCCTGATGTTGTTCTGGCTGAACCTCTGCACCTTCAGGTAGCCGAGTGCCGGCTCCGCGTACAACACGCCGTCGGCATCGATGTACTGGGTATGGCGCGCGACCAGCAGGCTCCGGTCGTTATTGATGTCCCAAAGCGCGCTGAGGCGTCCGCCGTCGTACGATATCGAGTTGAAATCGTCCTCGACGAGGGCGGCGTTGTCAGCGTCGAGGAACGTGACGCCGGACAGGTCCACGGTCGACTGGAATCCGGCCCGGTCGGCGCTGACCGGCACGCCGTTCAGCCGCACCGTGCCCTCCGGCCGGAAGCGCGCGCTCTCGCTCGCGTTGATCGTGCCGGGCACGTTGTCGATGAAGCCGCCCTTGTTGTCGGTATAGAAAACCCCTCGCACCGCGAACGTGTCGCTGATCGGAACGTTCAGCAGCAGCTCGAAGTTCGTGTTGTCGTCGCCTTCCTCGACCGCGCCGAAGCCGAGCTTGACGCTGCCGTACGTGTCCTGCATGTCGGGCTTGTTCGTAATCAGGCGCACGTTACCGGCCTGCGAGCTGGCGCCGAACAGCGTGCCCTGCGGTCCGGAAAGGACTTCCACGCGCTGCAGGTCGGCCGCATAGACGTCGAGGTTGCGTCCGGGCTGCGCGAGCGGCTGCTCGTCGAGGTAGAAGGCCACGTTCGGCGCGAGACCGGCAACGCCCGCCGTGGTCAGGTTCGGCGTCGTCGAGGCGATGCCGCGAATGTAGATCGTGTTCTGGCTCGGTCCGCTGCCGCCCGCGGTGACGCTCGGCAGCTGCATGATGTAGTCATTGAAATTCGTGATGCCGAGCTCCTCGAGCGCATCGCTGGTCAGCGCGGTTACCGCAATCGGCACCTCCTGCAGCGATTCCTCGCGCTTGGTCGCGGTAACGACGACTTCTTCGATCACTTTTTGCGCTTCCGCGACACCGCTCGAGACCAGCGCAGCGGTAACGGCCGCAGACAGCGCTGTCCTGCGCGGATTCAGCCCGTGTGACATCGGTTTCCCCTGAAAGTAATTGGCGTGTTCTTATTGAGTCGCGCAAGGATAGCATCGCCGCTTATCGGCTGTTGGCTGCGTGCGACACCCGCTTGTCCATATCGGACACGCTTGTCTGCGCGGAGCGTGCCTTTGGTGTCGTTTCTGGTCAGCGGGACGTCGCAACGAGTCATGCACGGACCTCGGTTTTGGCACAAACTGGAGTGCTGGCGGCAGCATGACCGCCCGGTTTTTGCAGGTCCATACGCGATGTCCGAAGGCGCAGAAGCCACCACCCCCACCCGCAGGCGACGCGGCGCCGGCCGCGACGCCAAGCGCGCCCGCCGGCAATCCATGCCGCAGTCCGTCGCTCCGTTCATCGAACGCCGGATTCCTTATTACGAGCTGCTGAATGAGGAAGCACTCGAATTGATCGAGCACAACGCGGACACGGTGCTAGAGGAAATCGGCATCGAGTTCCGCGACTTTCCACGCGCGCTAGAGTTGTTCCGCGATGCCGGTGCCGACGTCGACGGCGAACGTGTACGTTTCCCGCGCGGCCTGTGCCGCTCGATCATCCAGACCTCGGCGCCGCGCGAGTACACGCAGCACTCGCGTAATCCTGCGCGAAACGTGATCGTCGGCGGCGACCGCATGATTCTCGTTCCGGCCTACGGTTCGCCGTTCGTTCGCGACCTCGACCGTGGCCGCCGCTACGCAACGCTCGAAGATTTCAGGAACTTCGTCAAGCTCGCGTACCTGAGCCCGGGTATTCATCATTCCGGCGGCACCGTTTGCGAGCCGGTCGACGTGCCGGTAAACAAGCGCCATTTTGACATGGTGTACAGCCACCTGAAGTACAGCGACAAACCGTTCATGGGTTCGGTGACGCAACCGGAGCGCGCGCGCGACACGGTTGCGATGGCGAAGATCGTGTTCGGTGACGACTTCGTCGAACAGAACACCGTCATCACCAGCCTGATCAACGCCAACTCGCCGATGACCTACGACGCGACGATGCTCGGGGCGGCGACCGTGTATGCCGAGCACAACCAGGCGACGATGATCTCGCCGTTCCTGCTTGCCGGGGCGATGTCGCCGGTCACGGTGGCCGGCACGCTGACGCAGATCCTC
Organism: uncultured Gammaproteobacteria bacterium; assembly: GCA_938003715.1. Lineage (GTDB taxonomy): Bacteria > Pseudomonadota > Gammaproteobacteria > Steroidobacterales > Woeseiaceae > SZUA-117. The sequence continues at coordinate 4,598 of CALKYK010000143.1, read as the reverse complement.
GCCGAAGCGCTGGCCGGCATCGCGTACATCCAGCTCGTGCGTCCTGGTGCGCCGGTCATCTTCGGCACGTTCGCTGCGGCGGTGTCGATGCAGTCGGGCGCGCCGACGTTCGGCACGCCGGAGCCGAGCATGATCCTGTACGGCGCGGCACAACTCGCGCGCCGGCTCGGCCTTCCATTCCGCAGTGGCGGCGCGCTATGTGCATCCAAGATCCCGGATGCGCAGGCCGCGTACGAATCGGCGAATACCTTGCAAACGGCAGCACTCGCCGGCGTCAACTTCATGCTGCACACGGCCGGATGGCTCGAAGGCGGCCTTTCGATGGGCTACGAAAAGTTCATCATCGATGCCGACCAGGCCAGCATGCTCGCGGTGCTGCTCGGCGGCGTCGACCTGTCGGAAAACGGCCAGGCGCTGGACGCGCTGCGCGAGGTCGGACCCGGCAAGCACTTCCTCGGCGCGACGCACACGCAGGCGAATTTCGAGAACGCCTTTTACCGCTCCAGGATCGCCGACAACAACAGCTTCGAGCAGTGGGAACAGGACGGTTCGCTGGACGCCGCGATGCGCGCGAACGGTATCTGGAAACGCATGCTGAAGGAGTACGAAGCGCCGCCACTCGACCCGGCGATCGACGAGGCGCTGAACGAATACATCACCAAACGCAAAGCCGAATTCCCGGACCAGGACTACTGATGACTGAAGACGATCTCGACCTGTCGGCGCTGTCCGACGAGGATCTCGTGAGCCAGATGCACGACGATCTCTACGACGGCCTGAAGGAGGAAATCGAGGAGGGAACGAACATCCTTCTCGAACGCGGCTGGCCGGCCGACCGGGTGCTGAACGAGGCGCTCGTCGAAGGCATGCGCATCGTCGGCATCGACTTTCGTGACGGCATCCTGTTCGTGCCGGAGGTGCTGCTCGCGGCGAACGCGATGAAGGGCGGCATGGCCATCCTGCGCCCGCTGCTCGCCGAAACCGGCGCGAAGCCGATCGGCAAGATGGTCATCGGCACCGTCAAGGGTGACATCCACGACATCGGCAAGAACCTGGTCGGCATGATGATGGAAGGCGCCGGCTTCGAAGTCGTGGACCTCGGCATCAACACCGACGCGGACGCCTACATCGAGGCGCTCGGGCGCGAAAAGCCGGACATCCTCGGCATGTCCGCGCTCCTGACGACGACGATGCCGTACATGAAAGTCGTCATCGACACGATGAAGGAACAGGGGATCCGCGACGATTACATCGTCATGGTCGGCGGCGCGCCGCTGAACGAGGAGTTCGGCCAGGCGATCGGCGCCGACGCCTACTGCCGCGATGCGGCTACCGCCGTCGAGACTGCCAAGGACCTGGTAAAGAAGCGGCGGGCGTCGTAGCAGCCTGTCGTAGAAGTTCAGTTAAATGCTCAGAACTGTGATCAAGGCGCGTCTCGCCGCAAAGGTTGGGTACCTTTGCAAGAGGCGCAACGCCGAGCACAGTTCTGAGCAGATAACCCGATGGGCGCGCCGTAGAAGGGCTGCGGCGTTGTTGCACGCTTTGCGAAGGGACCCGCCCTGCGCGGCAGCGCGCGCCGCGCCGCAGCCCTTCTCTGAGCGCGCTGAGCTCCTAACTACTTCTTCGACAGGCTGCTAGGTGCGAGCGTGGACAAAGGAGTCCTGCTCATCGCCTGCGGCGCACTCGCCCGGGAACGGGTCGAACTCTCGCGCGCGAACGGCTGGGAGCACATCCGTATCCAGTGCCTGCCGGCCGAACTGCACAATACGCCCGCCGACATACCCGCCGCCGTCGCGGGGATGATCGAAAAATATCGCGACGACTACCGGCACATCTTCGTTGCCTACGCGGACTGCGGTACCGGCGGTGCGCTCGACCGCGTACTCGAAACCTACGGCGTGAGTCGCATTCCCGGCGCGCACTGCTATGAATTCTACGCCGGCCCGGAAGCCTTCGCCGCGCTGCACGACGCCGAGCCGGGCACGTTCTACCTGACCGATTTCCTGGTGCGGCATTTCGAGCGCCTCGTCGTCGAGGGGCTGGGGCTCGACGCACATCCCGAGCTCCTGCCGCAGTACTTCGGCAACTACCGCCGCGTCGTCTACCTGGCACAGACCGACTCGCCGCAGCTCACGGCCGCGGCCGAAACCGCAGCCGCCTATCTCGGGCTGGAATTCGAAAAGCGAGTGACCGGGCTCGAGCCGGTGCAGGACATCATCGAGGAGCACGTCGTTCAATGGCAAAGCTGATCTGCATCTACTGGCGCGACATTCCCGCACAGGTGGTCGGGCGCAACGGCCGCAACAACGTGAAAAAGGAACTGTCGCCGCGCTTCCAGAAGGCGATCGACCGCGCCGCGATGCGCGCCGGACGCGGCTCGAGCGATGCCTACCTCGCCGACTGGCGGCGCGAAACCGAGCAGGTATCGGGCGACCTCGAGGCGCTGGTCGCAGACCGGGTCGCCGCGCTCGAAGCGCGATTCGATGACGAGCTGCTGGAAAAAACCGTAAAGGCCGGCGGCGTGCTGAAATCGGATTCTGACGAATAGCGCCGGTACCTACCGATGTCGCCTGGCAAGGATCCACTCATCGTATTTTCGCCGTCGGGCAAGCGCGGCCGTTTTGCCGTGGACACGCCGGTGCTGGATGCCGCGCGCGCGCTCGGCGTCGACATCGATTCCGTCTGCGGCGGTCGCGCAATTTGCGGGCGCTGCCAGGTGGAAGTCGCAGAAGGGGAACTGCCCAAGCACGGCATCACGTCGCGCGCGTCGAACCTGACGCCCGTCGGCGAGGCCGAGACCCGCTACCGCGAGCGCCGCGGCCTCGAGGAAAAACGCCGCCTGTCCTGCCAGGCGCGCATCCGCGCGGACGTCGCGATCGACGTGCCACAGTCGAGCCAGGTGCACCGCCAGGTCGTGCGCAAACCGCACGAGGCGCACGACATCGAGATCGACCCGGTCACGCACGCCTACTACACGGAGGTCGACGAGCCGGACATGCACGACCCGAGCGGCGACCTGCAGCGACTGATGGCCGCGCTGGAACGCGACTGGCAGCTCACAAGTCTCGACGTTGCGCTGCCGGCGCTGCAGGTCCTGCAGCGCGCGCTGCGCGACGGCGACTGGAAGGTCACGGTCGCGGTGCGCGAACAGCGCGAGATCATCGCGGTGTGGCCCGGGTTCCGCGAACGCGTGCACGGCATCGCGATCGACGTCGGCTCGACGACGATCGCAGGCCACGTATGCGACCTGACCAGCGGCCGCGTGCTCGCATCGGGCGGCCGCATGAATCCGCAGATCCGCTTCGGCGAGGACCTGATGAGCCGGGTCTCCTACGTCATGATGAACCCCGGCGGCGACAAGGACCTGACCAAAGTGGTGCGCGACGCCATCAACACGATCTTCGCCGAGGTGGCGGCGGAGGCCGGCGTTTCGACCGACGACATTCTGAACGCGACCTTCGTCGGCAACCCGATCATGCACCACCTGCTGCTCGGTATCGACCCGACCGAATTGGGCGGCGCGCCTTTCGCGCTGGCCGCGAACTCGGGCATGACCTTCTGGGCCAGCGAGATCGATCTGGTGCAGGTCAACCGCAATGCCCGCGTCTTCGTGCTGCCTTGCATCGCCGGCCATGTCGGCGCCGACACCGCGGGCGTGATCCTGTCCGAGACGCCGCATCTCAGCGACGAGATCGTGCTGATCATCGATGTCGGCACCAACGCGGAAATCGTGCTGGGTAACAAGGACCGCCTGCTCGCCTGTTCCTCGCCGACCGGACCGGCCTTCGAGGGCGCGCAAATCTCCTGCGGCCAGCGCGCGGCGCCCGGCCCCACAGCACGGGTGCGCATCGACCCGACGACCCTTGCGCCACGCGTCAAGGTGATCGGCTGCGATCTTTGGTCGAACGAAGACGGCTTCGAAGCCGCGACCCGCAAGACCGGCGTCACGGGCATCTGCGGCTCCGGCATCATCGAAGTCCTGGCCGAGATGTACCTGGCCGGCATCCTGAACAGCGACGGCACCATCAACGGCCGCGCGGCCACGCAAAGCCCGCGCGTTCAATTGGAAGGCCGGACCTACTCCTACCTGCTGCGCGCCGGGGAGCCGGAACTGAAGATCCTGCAAACCGACATCCGCGCGATCCAGTTGGCCAAGGCGGCGCTCTATGCCGGCGCGCGCCTGCTGATGGACCGTCTGGGTATCGAGACCGTCGACCGCGTGGTCCTGGCCGGCGCCTTCGGCAGCCACATCGATACCAAGTACGCCATGATCCTCGGCATGATCCCAGACTGCCCGCTGGACCGTGTCTATGCGGCGGGCAACGCCGCCGGCACCGGCGCGCGTATCGCGCTCTTGAACCAGAGGGCGCGCGACGAGATCGAAGAGGTCATTCGCCGGGTCGAGAAGATCGAGACCGCCGTGGAGCCCAAGTTCCAGGCCCACTTCGTCGAGGCCATGGGCATTCCGCACTCCAGCGCCGCCTTCCCCAATCTTTCGGCGGCGGTCACCCTGCCGGAGCTGACGACGCGCATCGCCGCCAACGACAGCACCGTGCCTGGCGGCCGGCGGCGTCGCCGGCGCAGTCAGGACTCGACGC
>CALKYK010000142.1 GCA_938003715.1 uncultured Gammaproteobacteria bacterium | reverse complement strand
CTCGAGCAATTAATCGAACTGCGGAAGAGTCGACCTCGTTGACGGCAACTTTCGATATGAATTTTGAAACCTGCAGATCGGACCCATTGAACGTGTGAACGTGAGTATCAATGATTAGTGGAAAGTCACGGCCACCGTAGTTGCCCAATAGCTGGAGATCACCCGGCCGACCCCGACATCCTGAAATACTGGCCGCCGCTGTCAGTATCGCGACCGAAGCAGAACCCGTGCAAAATAGGCGTCTGTTCATGAGTTTTGCTCCCCGGTTTGCCGTCTGTGCGTTCCAGCAAAAGCAGAGGATTCGTCATTGAGCAGCCAGCTGGAGCAATGACAAGTATAGTATTTTTTTACCAAACGTGAAGGGCCGATTCAGGACACTGAGTATTCGACGGCTCATTCGCAGGCGCATTCACAAACGGAGCCCGTTTACCAATCAATTATCCGTGGCGGACAAAGAATAAGGCCAATTCGTCACGTTGATAGAGATCGTTGTGGATGCCTGAATGTACGCCCTAGACTGCCTCGCCGGACATCCGTCGTTTAAGGCGGGCGAGCATTTCGCATTCAGATTCGTCTGGTTGCTGAATTACCAGCACTCTTTGGACGTCAGGTCTAACTGTCTCCTCCAATCGATCGAGTCGCCGTTTTATTGATAGATTCATCAATGTTGTCTCCCCATTTGCTCCAAATACTGCAGGCGCTGTTCAAAGTCCGTCAATTCGTCCGGGTCAACAAGCTTAGGCTTTGGGGGGAGCAGGCGATAGCCATCTCCACAGCCCATTTTTCGCCCACTGAGACGGCTTGGCGGAGCTTTTCGATGGCCTCAGGCAGGATGGAGACGAGTAGCTCGTTGCGGAGCTTTGTTGCCGCATTTTTGCTTCCCATTGGGCGACCAGCCGGATTGCCCGATTGACCAGGAGTGAACCGACCATCAGGATCCCGTTCCTGCAAAATACAGGTTAATTTCTCGTCAACCACGCAATGTCTCCCGAAGGAAACCAGCTGTTGTCGAAGGTGCCCACGCTACTGGAATGGTCTCCTTCGTTCCCTTGGTGGTCCTCTTCGCGTTTCACCAATAAATCCCCAGGGTGATACCAGACCCATCGATCTTTGCTAAAGTCATACTTTTTCGGCTGCACACCAATTTCCTTTTTTGCCCGCTTGACCGTTGACCAGCTGTGGCCGGCGTCCGCCGCCCTGGCTTTGAGGACTTTGACCGGAACTGGGCCATCCAAATTTTCTATTTCGAGCCATTCCTTCGCCTCATCACGCTCGGAACGATATTCACCAGAATCCCGAGTCAACATCTCGTCAATATCTTCGTGAACCGGATCAGGGTCCCAGTGTAAGACTGGTGCGTTATTGGGTGCTGTATCTACCCGATATGCCATACCAGATTGATCATTTCCCAAATTGTTTTTCCCGGAAGTACCAGACGCCTCGAGGGATCGGTCTTATCTTTGGTAACTATCCATTACGATCTCTCGGCACCCGCAAAGGCGATGCTTCCTATTGATCGATAAATTGCTGCGCCGCTATCTTTGTTCAAGTGAGTGACAAGAACAATTGCAACGTTATAAATGTCTGCCAATGCCGACAGTTGTGAAAGTGGTGAAAGTAGTGCTCGAGCGTCAGCATTCCTGTGGCTGTCCGTACCGCCCATTTTGGCGGATACCGGGTCGATCTGTATCGGGACGACATCACTAAGGCACTCAATGATCTTGCCTAAGCGCTTAATATCTTTCTTGAGAAAGAATGACCGATTTATGATTTAGCCATCGTCATCTAAATCCTGCACGATTTGGAGAGCGTGGATTTTGCTGCAGTCGGCGCCCGCCGCATCGAGTCGTGATCTTATAGCGTCGTCCAGCGCATCCTCGTCCTATAGCATGATGACTGAATCATGAAGTGCATACCCGTCTCCAAGCGGCCATGGGGATCCATTGCTGACTGCTGATCCCAAGGCAACGATTAGAAGGCTCTTGCCCAAGCCTGGATCACCTGAAAACAGCGTTAGTTTCCCGCGAGCGATTTTCTCTGGCCAGAGCCAATCTATCGGCTAAGGTTCTACGTCAGCGAGGCAAACTATTTCGACAAGGGCATGCTTGCCTTCTTGTGATACTCGCTTTTCATGCAAGTCGGCGAGCGTCGACCTAGGCGGCATCGAGACATTCCTCGAGCCTGTGAATCGAGAGCGCCGGCTTCGACGGTAACATGCACAACCAATTTCGCCCCAGCCATCAATAACTCGAAAATCAGGCACTCCGCAAATTCGGTCGTTGTGCCGTAATTCTTTACGGTGACATCCATGCCCCTAACCGGCCATTTGTACAAAGACGGATCAACGCTTTCTGGTATTGAAATTGCGGGCAGGCATTGACCGATGTTGTACAAACGCTGGGCTCGGTCATATGCACCTAATCCAACCAACACGAATACATGATCACATTGCCATTGACCTGATCGTGGCATTCTGGCGAATGGAGGATATCGACGACGCGTCATGACGAAGACCCTCCTTTGAGCAAGGCAGTCTCAATCCAATGCTCGACTGCGTCTGCGTCATAAGCGACCCGGTTCGGGGTCAGTTGGACCGCTCTTGGAAACTGACCGGAGCGCTCAAGTCTGAAAAGAGTGGTACGGGACAGGCTTGTCTTGCTCAGACCTCATTTCGGGATAGAAGCTGAATGGTTTACCTCCGTATTCCTTGAAACATTCCGCCATGGTTAACATGAGAAATTAGGCCGGCAACCATTCACGGATAGAAGGATCATGCGCGCAAGCTGCTTTTTGGAAAAAGTAAGCCGTCAAGAGCGGCTGTTCCAAAATTCTTTCGTCACAATAAGGGCAATTCGAGCGTTTGCTTTACGCCATCTGCAATTGCCGCGGGCTGTCGAAACTCATTCAACTGACCAACGGGGGCGAAATGGAAAAACAATTCGGAGATTGAGCTCGAATCGCTACCCATACTGCTACGAAAAAAGGGTCACATCGTTTTCGATGCAACCCTTTGGTTTATTTGGCGCGCCCGGAGAGATTCGAACTCCCGACCGCCTGGTTCGTAGCCAGGTACTCTATCCAGCTGAGCTACGGGCGCAATGTTCTGTCTTCAATTAAGTGGCGGAGAGAGAGGGATTCGAACCCTCGATACGCTATTAACGTATACTCCCTTAGCAGGGGAGCGCTTTCGACCACTCAGCCATCTCTCCGTATCTCGTTGTCTCCCGCGATACTTCGTCTGGCAGCACGGCTAGCGGCGCTACCCCGAATCCCCATATTACTAAAGGAGGCTCCGCGACCGCCAAGGGCGCCTCATGGGCCACTCCCGGCGGGCTGGGGGCCGAAGTTTACTGATGGGATTCCGGGAGGTAAAGCGCGAATCCGGGCTATTCCTTCTTCTCTTCGTCGGCCTTGGCGCCTGCGGCGCTCTTCTCGCTCTGGATCCGCTCGTAAATCTCTTCCCGGTGTACCGCCACGTCTTTCGGCGCATTGATGCCGATGCGGACCTGGTTTCCCTTTACCCCCAGTACGGTGATCGTGATATCGCTCCCAATCATCACGGTCTCACCGGCGCGTCGCGTAAGGATCAGCATGACTTCCTCTCCTGCCGTATGGGGCCCGCACGGCCCCTGCTACGCTGCCTTTGTTATTAAGCGCTTGTTATTGTAGACGAAATCCGGATTTGCTGCGCTCGAAGGACCGATCATCGGATCGAGGCGGGGAATATGGCAGGAATGGTCAGTTCAGGTGCTCGGATACCCAGCCGGGCACCGAGGCCAGCGCCGCATCGAGACCTTCCGGGTTGCCCCCGCCCGCCTGGGCGAAATCGGGGCGCCCGCCGCCCTTGCCGCCGACCTGCTCCGCCACGGTCTTGATCACATCGCCCGCGCGGATGCGGTCGGTATTGTTCTTCGTTACCCCGGCGGCGAGTCGCACCTTGCCGTTCTCCACCGAGCCGAGCACGATCACGGCGCTCTGCAGCTTGTCCTTGTAGCGGTCCACCGCGTCCCGCAAGGTCTTGGCATCCGCGCCGTCCATGCGACTGGCGAGGACCTTGATGCCGTTCACCTCGGTGACGTCTTGCTCGGCGCCGGCACCGCCACCCGTCAGCAGCTGCTGCCGCGCCGCCGCCAGTTCCTTCTCCAGCACCTTGTTGCGCTTCATGAGCTGTTCGACCTTGTCGGCGACCTGGTCGCGATTGCTCTTGAGCACGGACGCCGCCCTGTCAAGCAGCGCGAGATTCTGGTCGATCCACTTGAGCGCGCCGGTGCCGGTCATTGCTTCGATGCGCCGCACGCCCGCCGCAATACCCGATTCCGATGTGATCTTGAACACGCCGATGTCGCCGGTCGCCGAAACATGCGTTCCACCGCAAAGCTCCACCGAGTAGCCGTTGCCGAAATTCAGGGCTGTTACTTCTTCTTCTTACTTCTCGCTTGAGCGCAGAATCGCTCCGGACGCGCCCGCGTCGTTTTTATTCTTTTGCCAGACGGCGGCTTCCGTGTTCCTGCGAATCTCCTCGTTGACGAGGTCCTCGATCTGCTCGAGTTGCTCCGCCGTAACCGGCTCGTAGTGCGAGAAGTCGAAACGCAGCCGGTCCGGCGCAACGAGCGAGCCTTTCTGCTGCACGTGCTCACCCAGCACGCTCCTGAGAGCGGCGTGCATCAGGTGCGTCGCCGAATGGTTCAGCACGATCGCATGCCGGCGCCGGCCGTCGACTTTCGCCACGACCTTGTCACCGACGCTGACGCTGCCGAGTTTCACCCTGCCGAGGTGCAGGTTCGCCTTGCCCGCTTTCTGCGTATCGGCGACGAGGAACGAGCCGTTGCCGGTCTCGATGACGCCGGTGTCGCCGATCTGGCCGCCGCTTTCGGCGTAGAACGGCGTCGACTCGAGGATGATCGCACCCTCCTCGCCTTCAGCCAGAGATTTCGCCGGCTTGCCGCCTTTGTGGATCTCAACGACGGCGCTCTCTTCCTCGATGCGTTCGTAGCCGGAAAAGCTCGATACTGCGTCGGTCTTTATACTGTCTCCGCCGCCGGCACCGAACTTGCTCGCGGCCCGCGCGCGCTCCCGCTGCGCCTCCATCTCCTTTTCGAAGCCGGCTTCGTCGATCGAAAGCTCCCGTTCACGCGCGATGTCCGCGGTCAGGTCCACCGGGAATCCGTAGGTGTCGTACAGCTTGAACACGACGTCGCCCGGAATCTTATTGCCTTTCAGCTTTGCGATCGCGCCTTCCAGGATGTCCATGCCCTGGTCCAGCGTCTCGGCAAAGCGCTCCTCTTCCTTTTTCAGTACCTTCTCGACGTGCGCGCGTGCTTTCACGAGCTCCGGGTACGCATCACCCATTTCATCCGCGAGCGGCTTCACCAGCTTGTGGAAGAAGCTGCCGTCGACTCCGAGCTTCTTGCCGTGGCGAATCGCGCGCCGAATGATCCTGCGCAAGACATAGCCGCGCCCCTCGTTGCCCGGCAGCACGCCGTCGGTGACCAGGAACGCGCAGGCACGAATGTGGTCGGCGATGACGTTCAGCGAACTCGAGCCGTCGTTTTTCACGCCGCAAACCTTCGCCGCCGCTTCGATCAGGTTCGCGAACAGGTCGATCTCGTAGTTGGAGTGCACGCCCTGCATGACCGCGGCCGCACGCTCGAGACCCATGCCGGTGTCGACGGACGGTTTCGGCAGCGGGGTCATCTCCCCTGATGCTGCTCGGTCGAACTGCATGAAGACGAGGTTCCAGATCTCGACGTAGCGATCGCCGTCCTCGTCCTTCGAGCCCGGCGGTCCGCCGGCGACCTCGGGTCCGTGATCGTAGAAAATCTCGCTGCAAGGCCCGCACGGGCCCGTATCGCCCATCGCCCAGAAGTTGTCCTTGGCACCCATGCGCGAGAAGCGCTTCGGGTCGACCTTCATCGTCTTGAGCCAGATGTCCGCTGCCTCGTCGTCTTCCTCGTAGACGGTCACCCACAGTTTTTCGGCCGGCAGCCCGAGCACTTCCGTCAGAAACTCCCAGGCGAACCTGATGGCGTCTTCCTTGAAGTAATCGCCGAAGCTGAAATTACCGAGCATCTCGAAAAACGTGTGGTGCCGCGCGGTATAGCCCACGTTCTCGAGGTCGTTGTGCTTGCCGCCGGCGCGCACGCAGCGCTGCGACGTCACGGCGCGGTTGTACTTGCGCTTGTCGCCGCCCAGGAACACGTCCTTGAACTGCACCATGCCGGCGTTCGTGAACAGCAAGGTCGGGTCGTTGCCGGGCACGAGCGGCGAACTCGGCACGATCTCGTGGCCGCGTTCGTGGAAGAAATCCAGGAACGCGCGGCGCAGTTCGTTGCTGGTCATCTGCTTCATGCGGGGAATGGTGGGGCATTGCGCCCCCAAGTCAACAGCGCGTAGTGTAGCCGCTGGGGTCAGTCGTCTCCACGTGCCTCGACGGCGGCCTGGATGTGCGCCGTATCGAAGCCGCGGTACTGCAGGAACCGCATCTGGCGCGCCTTTTCCCTGAAATCGTCGGGCGGTGCCAAGCCGAATTTCTTCTGCCGGATTTCGCGGGCCATCGCGAACCAGTCGTCCTCGCGTTCCCCCAGCGCCTCGTTCACGGCCGATTCCGGAATGCCGCGCTCGATGAGCTCCTGGCGAATACGCACCGGGCCCTTGCCCTTGCCGATGCGCGACTGGATGAAGCTGTCCGCGTAGCGCCGGTCATCCTGCAGGCCTTCATCGGCCAGGCGGGCGACCGCGTCGGCGACTACGTCGGCGGCAAACCCTGCGCGGGTCAGCTTTCGTTCGAGTTCGCCGCGACCGTAGTCGCGCCGTGCCAGGTAGTCCATCGCCTTGCGCCGCGCCTCGACGGGGTCGGCATAACGATCGCCCGTCCCTTCGTCGAAGAGATCCTCGTTCAGTTCCCGAATGGAGCGGGGCTCGCTCACCGCAAACGCTTATGCCTGTTTGGCGACCGCCTCTTCCTGCTCGTCCTTCGCCTTGGCTTTCTCCTTCTGCGGCAGGAGCGCGGCGCGGATTTTCGCCTCGATCTCGGCAGCGACCTCCGGGTTCGCCTTCAGGTACTCGCGCACGTTTTCCTTGCCCTGGCCGATGCGGTCCTTGCCGTAGCTGTACCAGGAACCCGCTTTCTCGACGATGCCCTGGCTGACGCCGTGTTCGATGATCTCGCCCTCGCGCGAGATGCCCTCGCCGTAGAGGATCTCGATCTCCGCCTGGCGGAACGGCGGCGACACCTTGTTCTTCACCACCTTGACGCGGGTCTGGTTGCCGATGACCTCGTCGCCCTTCTTGATCGCGCCGATGCGGCGGATGTCCAGGCGCACCGAGGAATAGAACTTCAGCGCGTTGCCGCCGGTCGTGGTTTCGGGGCTGCCGAACATGACGCCGATCTTCATGCGGATCTGGTTGATGAAGATCACCATCGCGTTCGAGCGCTTGATGTTGCCGGTCAGCTTCCTGAGCGCCTGCGACATCAGCCTGGCCTGCAGACCGACGTGCGAATCGCCCATCTCGCCCTCGATTTCCGCTTTGGGCGTCAGCGCCGCGACCGAGTCGACGACGATGACGTCGACCGCACCGGAGCGCACCAGCATGTCCGTGATCTCGAGCGCCTGCTCGCCGGTGTCCGGCTGCGAGACCAGGAGCTCGTCGACGTTGACGCCGAGCTTTTCCGCGTACTGCGGGTCGAGCGCATGCTCTGCATCGACGAACGCAGCGGTGCCGCCGGTTTTCTGTGCCTCCGCGACGACCTGCAGGGTCAGGGTCGTCTTGCCGGACGCCTCCGGTCCGTAGATCTCGACCACGCGGCCTTTCGGCAGCCCACCGATGCCGAGCGCGGCATCGAGCCCGATCGACCCCGTCGAGACGGCGTCGAAATCGCGCGACGTGCCGGCATCGCCGAGGCGCATGACGGAACCCTTGCCAAACTGTTTTTCGATCTGTCCGAGCGCCGCGGCGAGCGCCTTCTTGCGGTTGTCATCCATTGTGCAGAGCCATTCCAGGAGGGGTTTGAAGGAGGCAGAATTATTCCACAAGACCCGGGTGCCCACAGGCCCGGATCCGCGCCGTTACTCGGCAGTCTCTCAAGAATTGGTTGGAAGCTCTTGTTTCAGCGGGTGGTACTCGACGCCGCCCCGGACGGACACCGATTCGACCAGCTCGAAGCTGTCCCAGGTGAGGTTCAGCGGCTGCGCCAGGGTGATGTCCGGGAACGCGCGCGCGAGCCGCGCGACGGTGATGTGCGGCCGGTACACGCGTTCTTCGGGGGCATAGCCGAACGGGATCAGCGTCTGCTGCAGCGTGCGCACGAGGTGATCGAGCTCCGGCGGCGTGGTCTTCGCGTGCAGGCAGGCGATTTTCGGTCGCGCCCAGAACGACAGCGTGTCGAAGCGCAGCCGGATCTCGCCCGGCTCGATCAGGCTGACCGCAACCTGGAGGCCCGGAATCTTCGCTTCGGGAAAGTCCCCGATGAACACCAGCGTGATGTGCCAGTTGCGCCGGTCGAGCGGACTGCCTTCGACGACGGACAGGGTCGGGTTGATCGAGTTGCGCATCATCTCGCGCTGCCGGTGCGACGGCCACAGGGCGAAGAACAGCTTTTTCGTCGACATTGCGCTCAGCGGTCCTGCCGCAGCTCTTCGCGCAGGCCCTGCAGGGCGATCACGACCGAGCGAGCGCGAATCGCTGCCCGGTCGCCGGAAAGGCGGTTTTCGCTCGTCTTCACTGTCACCCCTTCATTATTGCCACGCGTTGCATACGCAATCCAGACGAGGCCAACGGGCTTCGCATCCGTACCGCCATCCGGTCCTGCGATACCACTGACGGCGACGGCGTGGTCCGCGCCGCTCGCCTCGAGGGCGCCGCGAACCATCGCTTCGACCGTCTCCTCGCTGACCGCGCCGTGCGCCGCAAGCGTCGCCGCCGGGACGCCGATCAGCTGCCGTTTCGCCGCATCGGAGTAGGTCACGAAGCCGTAGCCGAATGCCGCCGAGCTGCCCGGCACGTCGGTCAGCGCCTTGGCGATCCAGCCGCCGGTACAGGATTCCGCGGTGGCGACCGTTCTCCCGGCCTCGATCAGCTCCGAGACGAGCGCCTCGGCGAGCGTCGCAATCGACTCGGAATCAGTCACCCGCTACCTGCCGATACACCTCGATGTGCTTTTCTACCATTGATCTGACTGCGAATTCATCCCGCATGCGCTGCCGCGCCGCCTCGCCCATTGCGGCCCGGCGCTCCGGATCGCGGCGCAGTGCATCGATCGCGGCCGCCAGCGCCCGGGTATTGGCCGGCGGCACGAGCAGGCCGGTCACGTCGTCGGCGACGGCCTCCTTCGCGCCGGCCGTATCGAAAGCGACGACCGGTACCCCGGCTGCGGCGGCCTTCAACATCGCCACTCCCATGCCCTCGCGCAGGGCGGGGTGCACCAGCAGGTCGACACAGCCGAGGAAGACGTCGACATCGGGACGAAACCCGGCCATCGTCACGACCGAATCGAGTATCTGCTCGCGCACCTGCGCACGCAGCCGCTCCTCCTCCGCGCCGGTGCCGAAGATCAGCACGCGCAGCTCTTGCAGGCGCTCGAGGTGCGCCAGCGCATCCAGCAGGTAGCGGTGTCCCTTGCGTTCGATCAGCTGCGCGACGACGGCGATCGTGAACGTCGAGGTGCCGATGCCGAACTCGCGACGAAACGCATCGCACGAAGGTTGGGCCGGGAAGCGGTCGACGTCGACCGCGTCGCGGATGACCGTGATACGCGCGGGATCCAGGCCGTTTTCCTGCAGCAGGGATGCGATGTGATGTGAGATCGCGATGACGCGTGCGAATCCGCGGTAACGCAGCGCGGCGACGATGCGCGACTCCGGGTTGTCCACGCGCCGCGAGACGACGGCAGGGAGCCCCGCCATCCGCGCCGCCTGCCGGCCGAGAAAGTCCGCCCCGCGGCGGCTGTGGCAGTGCACGAGATCGGGTGACAGGTCGCCAAGCAGCTGCCGCAGCCGGAAAACGAATCGCAGGTCGAGGTCACCGGCGCACGGCAGCGGCCGCACGTCGAGGCCTGCGTCGGACGCGACCCGGTATATCGCCGCGTCGGGCAGGCAAACCAGCGTGTTGTCGACGCCGCGCGTTTCGAGACCCTGCATCAGCCAGATGACCTGCTGCGCGCCGCCGTAGAAATGGCGGCCGGTTTCGACGTGCACGACGTGCATCGCTCAGTGAGGCCCCGGCATCGACTTCGTCACGGGGGAAGGCTAGCATGCGAAGGCCCGATCGCGGCCGGTCCACCACAAAAGAACTTTTCGATCGATGAGTGCCAAAGTCTCGCCCGTGCACACGCCGATGATGCAGCAATACCTCAGCATCAAGGCCGATCATGCGGACATGCTGCTCTTCTATCGCATGGGCGATTTCTACGAACTCTTCTTCGACGACGCGAAACGCGCGGCCGAACTGCTCGACATCACGCTGACCGCGCGCGGAAAGTCGGCGGGCAATCCGATCCCGATGGCCGGCGTGCCCTACCACGCGGCGGAGAGCTATCTCGGCAAGCTGGTGCGCCAGGGCGAATCGGTCGCGATCTGCGAACAGATCGGTGATCCGGCCACGAGCAAGGGCCCGGTCGAACGCGAAGTCGTGCGCGTCGTCACGCCCGGCACGCTCACCGACGAGGCGCTGCTTACCTCATCGCGCGACAACCTGGTCGCGGCGGTGTTCGGCGACGGCGGTCGTTTCGGGCTGGCGTGGCTCGACCTGTCGGGCGGCCGGTTCCGCCTGGCCGAGCTCGACGGCAGAGACGCGCTGGCCGGCGAACTCGAACGGCTGCGGCCGGCCGAGATCGTCGTTGGCGAGGACCCGCCCGTCACGGTCGACAGCGCCGCGCGCCGGGTCGAACGGCCCCCGTGGCATTTCGACGTCGACAGTGCCGAGCGCCTGCTGTGCGCGCAGTTCGGCACCCGGGACCTCGCCGGATTCGGCTGCGCCGACATGAAACTCGGCATCGCGGCGGCCGGCGCGCTCCTGTCCTACGTCAACGACACGCAGAAAGCGGCGCTGCCACACCTTACATCGATCAGCGTCGAACAGCCGGACGAGGCGATCGTCCTGGACCGCCCGCCGCGGCGCAATCTCGAGCTCGAGGAAGGCCGGACCGGGCACAACCGGCACACGCTCGCCGGCGTTATGGATCGTTGCCAGAGCGCGATGGGCAGCCGCCTGTTGCGCCGCTGGATCCAGCGCCCGCTGCGCGACCGCGACACGCTGCGCGGCCGCTACCAGGCCGTCGAGTCGCTGCTGACGGGGCGCGCCGGCGAGGAAATTTGCGATGCTTTTCAAGGCGTCGGCGACGTCGAGCGCCTCCTTTCGCGGGCGTCGCTGAAGTCTGCGCGCCCGCGCGACCTGCGCGCGCTGGAATCCGCCCTGACCCGGCTGCCGGCACTGCGCCGCCTGCTCGCCGGCATCGAATCGCCCCGACTCGCCGCGCTGCACGACGCCATGGATGATCACGGACGCGAACAGCGACTGCTCGACCGGGCGCTGGTCGACAGCCCGCCGATGCTGGTGCGCGACGGCGGCGTCATCGCCGACGGCTATGACGACGAACTGGATGAGCTGCGATCGATTGCTGCAAACGCCGACCAGTACCTGCTCGATCTCGAGGCACGGGAGAAAGCGCGCACCGGAATCTCCACGCTGAAGCTCGGCTACAACCGCGTGCACGGCTACTACATCGAGATCAGCAAGGGACAGGCGTCGAAGGCGCCCGACGACTACACGCGTCGGCAAACGCTGAAGGGCGCGGAGCGCTACATCACGCCGGAGTTGAAGGAATTCGAGGACAAGGTGCTGTCCGCGCGCGAACGTGCACTCGCGCGCGAGAAGCAGCTTTACGATGAATTGCTCGACACCCTGGTCGAGGCGCTGCAGGCGCTGACGGGCAGCGCCGCGGCGCTGGCGGAACTCGACGTGCTGGCCTGCTTCGCCGAGCGCGCCGAGGCGCTGAACCTGTGCCGGCCCGAGCTCGTCGACGAACCCCGCATCCGCATTCGCGGCGGCCGGCACCTCGTCGTCGAGCAGGTCATCGACACGCCGTTCGTCGCCAACGATCTCGACCTCGACGATCGGCAGAAACTCCTCGTCATCACCGGGCCCAACATGGGCGGCAAGTCCACGTACATGCGGCAGGCCGCGCTGATCACGGTTCTCGCGCACATCGGCAGCTACGTGCCGGCCGAGTCGCTGACGATCGGCCCGGTCGACCGCATCTTCACCCGCATCGGCGCCTCGGACGATATCGCGGGCGGCCGCTCCACGTTCATGGTCGAGATGACCGAGACCGCGACGATCCTGAACAACGCGACCGAGCAAAGCCTGGTGTTGATGGACGAAATCGGCCGCGGCACCAGCACCTTCGACGGGCTGTCGCTGGCCTG